>NZ_JAUBOV010000184.1:0-2445 GCF_036700405.1 Microcoleus sp. T3_D1 | reverse complement strand
AACTCCTGGCCTATATAGTTTTTTTTCTGTAATTTGTCAAGTACAATTTATACCAAATTAGATGCGATTACCCTGGATGAGGACGACGAACTCGATGATGAAGATGATGAAATTGATGACATACTCGATGAAATTGATGACGAAGACGAAGACTCCGAAGGCGATGAGGATGAGGATGATGACGATGAGGAGGATGATTTTAGTTTAGACGAAGACGAAGAATTTGAGGAAGACGACGAATAATCGCTAAAGTTTGATTAGAAAGCTCTGCTGAAAAAGCAGAGCATTTTTTTGCCTCTATCGAAGCCTTTTCCACGAATTGCGATGCTGGGTAATGATTGTCGCCACCGTCCGAATCAGGACGCTCTGGGAAGCAGACCCAACAAATTCACAATCAAGGAAATTTTGACCTTGGTTGTGAATTGGATTTTACCCACCCACCCACCACTAATTTTTTTGAATTAATTGTAATTAGCGAACTGTCGTCGCTTTAGTTGTGAATAAAAAACACGCTTGAGGGTTAATCATGGCTAATCGCAAATCCGCTCCAACTCCGATGCAAAAGCAATTTGCAGAAACTCTTGAAGAACAGCGCTTCGAGATGTTTTTGCACGTTGCCCGCGAGTTAACGGGACGTGCCAAACAACGACAGTTGCAGAAAGGTAAAGCTCTTGACTGGGAAGCGTTCAATACTTGGTTTAACAAGCAATATGAAGGCTACTCGGCTGACGAGATGCTTGAAGAAATCTTGAGCAACGTTTACTGGCTTTCATCTGAGCAAGCAGTGATTGACTTGCACTTCCGTTATATCGAATCGGCAGTCAAAGCTTCTCATAAGAAAAAGGCAACTGACGATCATGAAGAGATTGATGATTTTGTCAAATAATCAATGACGACCCCCGATAAAGGGGATAAAATCCTGCTCCAAGCAGGATTTGTTTGGCCCGCCCACCCACCGCATCAGTTCGATTTGTGACATTTATGATCGCATTCTCACAAGGATTTAGTTAATAGCACTTATGGAGTAATAACTTGATTATGTCATTCTGAACCCTTGACGGAGTTTACCATCTAGCGTAGCAAAGGTTCCGCAAGTAAGGCGAATAATCTCAAAGCTTTGCAACACAGTTACAAAGCGTAAGTTATGGTTAATTGGTTTTATCCCAATACTCCGGACAGTTTTTGGAACGATATTACAAGCTTTACAGGGCAAGGATCATAAAAAAGTCGAATTAAATGTAAGTCAGGCGTGGAGCTGACATTGATTTAATTATCCACAGGGGCTGCGAAGTCAAGCGAGCATAAGCCATTCAGCCCTATAAAAACTGTCCGGACTATTGTTATCCGAGAATGTAGGTTGCTCAATAAGTCAGCGTAAAACCCTTTTGCAATAAATTAAATGGCTGTTTTTGTTAAAAGGCTTTGATATTAAACGCGAGCGCGTTTGAGAGGTGTTCCGCTTGCAAATTATAATCATGTACGAACCTATTCAGCATTTTCTTACCCTCACAATTGAAACTGTGGTAATTTTTGGTTACGGTGGCTTAATTCTTCACTATATCGCTACGCTGTTAGCATCGAAGCAGATGAATTATTCTGAAAAATTCACAGCAAAAATTGCCCAAGATTTGATGCCTCTTCTCAATGAAATTGCTTCTTTTCCTGCTGTAGCCGAAGAATGTACAGTTACTCAAGAATTAACAGAAGAACAGCGACTCACCTCTTCTCTACAATTTCAAGCCGAATTTGCTTCTAATATTCAACTCGATACCGATACATTAAATCTGCCTTTCATTCAAGTCGATAACCTCAGTCTTCGACAATGCCGCACCGTTATTCGAGCGCTCAATTCCACTCTGCCACGAAGCAATCGTATTCGCCTTAAACTTAACAAAAAAGATGTGCCCGTAGATTCGTTAAAATTTCAAATCAAGAAGCATTTTGAGCATCGACCGCAGCAAGTTGTCTCCCTAATGGAGCAAATTTTGAAAGCCAGTTAAGCAGGTGGACATATATATTACGTGTCATCCAAAATGAACGAAGTAACCTCAAAGTGCCAGCTAATTGCTTCGTTCCTCTCTTCGGACATAATGGCCTTTATTTATCTTCACCTACTTAGCACGCTTAGAGAATCAACGAGCCAATTATTGCTCTATATCAATAAAAGTTCTGGTAACAAGTTGATAGAAAGCTTTCTCGATCTAACCCTTCCTTTTCTGACAGGCGATTAGTTACTTTTTTCACCATTGGCAAGGGGAATCAGACCCTTGCCAATCTGTTCGCTCCACTCGTTGAAACTCAATCCCCGTTCAATTGCGACCGCACGAATTCTCTCCATCCTACCGACGTTACCTGGATATAAGCTAGATAAGCTGTTCGACATCTAAACTGCATTAACTAAGTTACCTTTATTGTTTATTTTTCGGTTCCATTTCATAATTAGTT
>NZ_JAUBOV010000070.1:0-41912 GCF_036700405.1 Microcoleus sp. T3_D1 | reverse complement strand
AGCCGGATGATGGGAAACTATCACGTCCGGTTTTGCATGGGAGTTCGGGGTAGCGATACCCCGTTCGACCCTACCAAGTGGAATCGGAAGTGTGCTTACTGTGGTAGCGAAAACTTACCATTGCAAGTTGAGCATATTAGCCCACGCGCCAAGGGTGGCACTCATCGTGTTTCCAACCTTTGCTTGGCTTGCGAAAAGTGCAACATCAAAAAAGGGACTCAAGACCTTAAGGATTTTCTTAAGAAAAAGCCCGAAATTATTAAAATAATAATGAGTCAAGCTAAAGTATCGTTGAAAGATGCCGCAGCAGTTAACGCAACCAAGTCCGCTTTGTTCCAAGCTTTAAAAACTACAGCGATTGAACCTATTTATGTAGGGCGGGGTTCTTTAACTAAGTTCAATCGGACTAATCTGAAGTTTCCAAAAGCTCATTGGATCGATGCTGCTTGCTGTGGAGATGTAAGTCAAGGTTTAACTTTAACTATCAACCAACCGTTGCTAATTAAGGCAATGGGTTGGGGTAGCCGTCAAGTCGTACAGACTGATAAATATGGGTTTCCGCGTCCGGGGTATAAACCCAAGAAAAAGGTCAAAGGTTGGAACAGTGGCGATATTGTTTCAGTGATTGATGGAAAGCATCAGGGAGTTAAATGCAAAAGAATTAAAACCACTAGGTTTAAAGGTAATTTTGATATTCGGGTGAACGATAGTGTGATTAGCGTTTCTCGAAATCAACTTAAACCTGTTCATCGCAACGATGGGTACAACTACTCGTTTGCGTGAGATTGTAGGGAAATGTCCGAGAAAACAGTGAGAGTTTTCACAAAAGTCCTAACCCTCTTGGGGGTTGGGATAGGGGTAGGGCGGGGGCGGGTTTGGTCTCATATCATTTCCGGTTACACCGGAATGAGGTTGACGGTTGACGGTTGACTCGATTTTATGATTCTGATGCAACCGGAAACGATATCAAAAGTGTCTGCAGAATGCCACAACAGCCGCTTCAACCCGCCTTTAGCACAAATTTATGATTTTTTTACCAAAGCCCTCTGACAGGCGTCACCGGCTGCGGTGCGGGTGCTGGCAAGGGCGCGGCGCGGCGCGGCGCTGGAGGCGGAGTTGTGGGCTGCACGCTGCGGCGAGGTTCGATCGGACTTTCGGTGGGAGTTGTTTCAGTTGTACGAGTTGTCGATCGCGTCACATCTTCAAGCAGGCTTCGCAGAGTTCCAGCTATACTCTGAACTTTCCCAACAGTGGTGCGAAGGCTGGCAACATCTACGTAAACCTCGTTGAGAGGATACTTTTTCAGGATTTCTAGCAGCGATACCTTACCGTCGTCCCCGGCAGCCAGGATCACCGCTGCCCGCAAAGCTTTCCCGCTTTCTGTGCGGCGCTGAGTCCGAATTGCTTGACCGATGTCGTCAGTGATTTTTTCTCCTGGGGTGCTGTAAACTACCCTCGCCAGATTAGCAGGCTTTAAACCAATTTCTAAACCCATGAACCCCCGCAGCATTTGCGCGTCCATTTTGGAGAACCGGATAATTTGTTGGAGGGTTGGCGTCGTCGTGCCGTTTTTAGCAAAGTCTTCTAAGTCGCTGATATTGATGCCTTGTCTGATCGGGCCAAATGTGAGGACAACTTTTTCGGCCCCTAATGCTCTACTGCTGCTAGATAATATGCTCCCGCTTGCTCCTAAAACTAGGGCAATGCCGATCGATACAAATTTTGTTAATTTCATATTCACCGCTAGATTAAAATTATTTTTTCGAGATTTGTACATTATAGATGGCAGCAGTTATATTCTACAAGGTCGCCCGTCTAATTTGTGCCCGCGTCACACCCACAATCTCGACCGAGACTTTTTCTCGATCGTGACTTTAAAAATAAGTTACCACATCTGCCGAAATCTGTTCGCTTCTATTCCTTCTGCCTTCTACCTTCTACATCTCCAGCCTTCTATATCTGAGTGTCTTCCGCCTTCTACATAAGTGTTTTAGAAAAATTCTAGGAACCGCCCTGACGGGAGGACGTTCTTAATTGCACAAACATAAGGACTCGATTGCTTCTTCTTTGTCTCTTAGGCAACTAAATCCCTCTTCCTTCTTCCCTCCTTCTTCCCTCCTTCTTCCTTCTTCCTTCCATCCGTTACATCCGTTACATCCGTTACATCCGTTACATCCGTTACAAAATCCGTTGCCGAACTTTCTTCCATCCGTTACATCCCGTACATTGCTCGTTGCCGAACTTCCTTCTGCTATATGTTGAAAACCCAGGGCAAATCCAAAAAATCCAAACACAAGCATAGCGAAAAAACAACAGCGCTAAGCAAAAAAGAAGTAGCAGCACAAAAACGCAAAACTTCACAAAAGCGCAATGAATTGGTGCAGGCGATCGCCATAAGCTGCTTAGTCACCGTTGCTCTCAGCATTCCCCTGTTTTTCGTAGCCGGCCCTAAGATTGCTATTGCAGGAGGCGCAGCCGCAGCCATCTTGCTGCTTTCCTACAAATACCCCCGTCAAGCTTTGTGGACTTTTCTAATTTACCTGCCTTTCAGTGGTACAATTACCTACGCAATTGGCGGCGGCAATCCTGCATTTCAAGTAGCCAAAGATGCTTTCTACATACCAGCTCTCATCGCCCTAATTCAAAGCTGCAAAAAGAAACAGTTGCCCCTGTTCATTCCCAAACAAATGCTTTCTACCTTCAGCATCCTGTTGATGATGGCAATGCTGACTTTAATTTTTGTCAACGGGGAGATGCAGCTCAACCCTAGGGGCGGCGACAAACCAATTCTGCAAGGAATTCTCGGCTTAAAAGTATTGATAGGTTACATACCGCTGATTGCTTGTACCTATTATCTGCTCCGCACTAAGAAGGATTTGGTGTTTTTTAGTCGAATGCACATCGTTTTGGCGATCGTTTGCTGCCTTCTAGGTTTGATTCAGTACCTCTTGCTGCAAAGTGGAAAGTGTGCGGGAACCAGAGGCATGATCGGACAAGAATTATATAAAGCAACGCTGGAAGCTAGATGTTTTGTCGGCGGTTCTTTGGTGTTCAGTCCCGAAGTCAAGTTTATCCGCTTGCCCGGAACTTTTGTCGCGCCTTGGCAGTGGGCGTGGTTTTTAATTTCTAATGCTTTTTTAACCTTTGCCTCTGCCTTTTGCGACCCTTCATTCTGGTGGCGAGTGATCGGTTTATTTGGCATGGCATTAGTATTTGCCAATGCAGTTATTTCCGGTCAAAGAGCTGCTTTAGTTATGGTTCCCGTTGCTACGGCAATCCTGCTAGTTCTCACCGGTCAATTAGTTAATTTAAAACGATTTATTCCCATCGGTGCAGGACTGGCGATTCTGCTATTTGTCGGTGCAGCTCTTAACCCGGGAATTATCGAGCAGCAGCGGGAGAGTTTTGTTAACCGCTGGAATGCTGCACCGCCCCAGCAGTTTCTCTTTAATCAGTTCCAGCAGAGCCACAATTTTATCATTGACAGACCTCTCGGTAGAGGTGTGGGACGAGCAACTAATTCAACGCGAATATTTGGTGCTACGCAGCTAATTGAAACTTTCCAACCTAAGTTGATCTACGAACTCGGTTATCCGGGAATGATTGCTTTTCAAATCATGGTTTTACACTTGGCTTTTCTAACTTTTAGAGCTTACCGTTCTGTAAAAGACAAAAGTTTGCGGAGTTACGGAGCTAGTTTTTGGGTGTTTGTTGGATTTATTACGATCAATACTCAATACTATCCGCTGGATGTAGATCCCGTGTCCGTGTATTATTGGGTTTTAGCTGGGGCGATTTTAAAGTTGCCAAAAATTGACAAACAGGTGCAGGATGAAAAACACCAGGAACTTGAGTCAAATGATTTGCCAGTTCACCAGCCATTAAAGGAGAAAAAAATTATTGCATCTTCCCCAATTTGAGAATATTTTTGAGTGTTGAGTTGGGTGGATTCTTTCTTGTTCAGTAACCCGCTTTCGCTCCAAGGCGATCCAAAGATAGCCCGCCCTTCTGGGTTTATCTGTGCTAAAACTCACCCCTACAGCATATTTGGGCTCTTAACTTTACTGCGGTTGCCAAACTGGATGGCTAGCATTCAAATCCTTGTCGTTTGTCAATTTAGTCAATGCCGAACCGTCCCGATTAATTACATACAAGTTGCTTTTGTATCCTTGGATTTCATTAAATATAAAAGCGATTTGCTGGCTGTCAGAAGACCAAGCTAATTCGGAAATTTCCGACGGTTTTAGCCGAGTAGCTAGTTGATTTAGCTGGTTCCCGTCAGCAGTGATTGTGTAGAGTTTTTGATTGTTGAAATCTCCGGCGACGAAAGCAATAAATTTGCCATCCGGGGACCCCGAAATTTCGTCGTAGTTTCGGGGTTTTTGGGTGAGTTTCTTGGCTGTCCCCCGGTTAATGTCGAGCAGGTAAATATCTTGCTGTTCGCCTGATGAATCGCCGGGTTTATTGTAATAGTAAGCAATGCGACTGCTGTCGGGCGACCACAATAGTTTGCCGTTGTAAACCTCATTTTGCGGGTTGTTGGTCAAATTTTTGAGGTTGCTTCCATCGGCATTAATTGTGTAAATTTGCTGTTTGGGATAAGCGCCGAACAGGAAAGCAATTTTTGTGCGATCGGGCGACCAAACAAGTTGACTGCCGCCAGATATATATTCGCCGGGACTTTTAGTTAGTTTGGTCATTTCCGATCCGTCGGCATTCATTTTGTAGATATTTTTATCCTTGACAAATGCTACCTGCTGACCGTCCGGCGAAAGGTAAAATTGTGATGAAATTTCCTTTTTAGGCGGCTCTCCTCCTACTTCCAAATTCCTAACTAATTGAGTTCCTTGGATGCCAGAAGTGTCGCTTGTATAAAGTGATTGACTGCCGGGAGAATCAGAGGTAAAACCGTCGCAAGAACGGGCAAAAACAAGTTTCTGGCTGTTGGAAAACCAAGCTATTTCAAAATGAGCTGCTTTGCAAGCATCCCCAGCAAACTGTTTAGTTAGTCGAGAACCGTCAGCATTGACTGTATAAATGTCGGTATCGCCACTCACGAAAGCCAGTCGCTGACCGTTGGGCGACCAAACTAGGGTATAGCTAACATCTATGTTTGGGGCAAGTTCGCGGCGGGAGGAACCGTCAGCATTGACCCCAAATAAACTTGTTCTAAACTCGCTGCCGCGCATCTGGAGAGCCACAAACGCCAGTCTGCTTGGTTTTTGGGCGGCGGTTGTCGGAGGGCTTTGAAGGCTCAAAAACAAGGCGATTGAGAGTGTTAGGGAGATGAGGCCGATCGCACTTATCGGCCATAATTTATGGAAGCTGAAAAGTTGCAGAATTTGCAACGAGCTTTTCAGGGGCAACCAAGATGCCCAACCCCTACTCCCCGCACTCAACTTAAACTCTTGTGGAACAAGCTTTTGTGGAACGGGCATCTTGCCTGTTCCATATCTCAGGGGGAAATGCAAGTTAAAACGCATTTTATCGATTCCTCTGCTAATTTTCAAAGTGTTTGTCTGTCTATATGCCGCGACAGCCTCAAACTCTGTTTAATTCTGCCAATAATTAGCTCAAACATTTTTTTGCGGGACGGATTCTTGCTGCTGGGCGGCATCCCTAACTCGCAACACATCAAGTTCAAGTCAGTTGCACTCATTGCCAACAACTTTTGCCTCACCTCTTCTTCATTACCCTTCTTAGCTTGTAAACGCAGTTCTTCATAAACTTCTAGAACATTGGCAGCCGATAAATTAGCAGGTTTATTAACATCAGCACCCGTGGGAATATCCGAAGTTTTTGAGCCAGCAGAAATCACTCCCCGCTTGACTTGAGTCTCAAGCCTGGTTAATTTTCGAGCAACGTCCCGCAAGATTTCCTTAAGTTCGCCAATTTCCTCAACTAACCCCCCGCTTGCTTGTTCGGAAGCAGCCAAAATTTCTTTTTTACTCATTTCAGATACTCCTCACACTCGCGCCATAGTTTTTCAAATTCTCTCACTAATTCTCGCGGCAGTTCTCCCTCATTAATCGCCCGTTTTAGCCCGACGCTTTCCCGAATCGTCGATTCTAAAAATCTAACTTCTATGTTATTATCTTTTGATATCTCATCGCAAAGTCTCTTTACTTCTCTCATGTAAAACTGAACTTCATTTGTCAGCAATCCTCCATAGGTTTTAGCTTTATTCATAAAGACTGCTATCTTGGGAAACGGATAAGGCTCAATCCGTTTCTGAAGCGAGTTTAAAACTAAACTCAATCCCCTAGAACCAAAATAATCGGGATTGACGGGAATTAATATTAAGTCGCAGCAAGAGAGTACGCTGTAGGTGAGGAGACTGAAGGAAGGCGAACAGTCAAAAAGCATCAAGTCGTATTTGGGGAGATTGGCAGAGTTGGCGATTTTGCCGATGAATCTGCGGATGAAGTCTTTAACACTTTTCCCCTCAAATCCATCGATATCCAACCAATACAATTCTTCAACTGAAGGGACAAAATGTAACTGTTCGTCAATCTGATAAATGGTGTCGAAACCAACGGGAAATTTAAAATTCTGTCCGGCTTTTTTAAAGACTTCTAGAGCGTCGTAAATTGTAAGTCTATGCTTGAGAGATTGTTCGTACCACTTACCAAACTTATCATCTAAATGACCTGTATTTTCGTTAAGTCCGATCGCCTCTGTGAGCGACATTTGCGGATCTAAGTCTAACATCAAGACTTCTAAGTCGGTTCCTTGGGATATAATATTTCCCAGACTCCAAGTGACGGTGGTCTTTCCGACACCGCCTTTGAAGTTGATTACGGCTATTGATTTAGGACTCATGGCTGGCTTTGTCTAGATTTTGCTCAAATATAAATTAAAACATATTGTGTGACTTAGTTCAGCGTGCGATCGCCCTGATGTTTGATAATTCCCATCCCGCTCCGGGACGGGGATTCTTGAAGAGTCCAAATGCGAACCTTCAAAATAGAATTTCTCATTTTTTGGTAAGATGCGAATTTCTCGGATTTTCTTGTAGTCTAAATTTGACGGCATTGGTAAATAGAATTCACTAACTCCAAACCATAATTCAACCTTGCCATGCCACGATAGTAAAGTTTTGCCATCAGCTCATATAGCAGCAGTTTGGTATAACGATATTATACCAAACCTGGTTTAAATACCCCGTTTACCTCTTAGTCTGCGGAGGCAGACTTCGTTTGTGTAGACGCGGTTTCAACCGCCGAATAATACAGGCTATTTTGATGACATTCGATAGCGCGTCCAAAAACAATACAATACAACCAAAACCAACCATCCCGACACACAGCAAAACCCAGGAAGCGCAACATCAATATTGGGTGAAGACTGGGCGTTAACTTCAATAAATTGATTAACGTAGGGTTGAACAAAATTGTCATAAGCATCTTCTAATGCTTCGCGTTGTTTGATTTTGTCTTTTTGGTCGTTCATAATTCACCTCGTTTTGTGCTTATGAGGTAAATTGTTTTTTTGGGCTTTTGCCCAATCAAGCAAAAACCAAAAATTCTGAAACCTTTGTATAATCGGGGTTAAGCGCTTGGGCAAACCAACTGGTTTGGGCAAACTTGCCCAAGCGACGATGAATTTTATTCAAAAGGTAGCGATGGCACGAAAATACGGGAAAAACGCCACCACAAAAAACAACGTCTTCAAACTGGTTGAGGCGTTACTCGCCCTCGCGGATGGGGAAATTGACGTGCCGGGGGATAAGCTGAAAGCTACCTTCAACGTGGAATGGGTAAAGGAAGATGAGTTGCTGGTATCCGGGAAAATTCAGCAAAAACGCAACAACAAAACCCAAACTGTTGACAAAGGGATCACTAAGGATGATTTATGGACATTGGCGGAATGTTTCGGAAAGGCATTGGAACTTCCTCAACCCAAGGATGAAAAAAATGTCGATAATGCCCAGAGAAGAGGAGATGCAGTACAAGATGTTTTGGACTGTTTGAAAGATTTAGATATACTTGTCCTTAAACCTAGTGTAAGAAATCAAGGGTTTTGGAAATTTCACCTCAAGCTAAAGCATCAAACTGCCGAGAAAAAAGATAATTTAGAAGTAATTGAGGAAAAGTGGAAGGTTAAAATTGGGTCTGTCACAGTAGAGATATCCCATGAAACCCCTAAACCTAAAGAAGAAACCATAAACTGGCAAGAAATCTGCCGCCACAACCTCGCGCTACAAAAAGAACTCACCACCAACCTTTTCACCAACGCCAACGGGATGACACCGCAACTGGATGGTGTTTATGTTCCCTTAGCCCTTGTCGAACGCCAAAAACCCAAACCTCAGCCCAGGAATCAGCAGGAAGAACAGGAAAAAGAAACAGAAAAACTGATGCCCATTGCTGAAGAACGCTTTTTTGAAGATGTGTTGCGACAAGGGAAAAGCGACATCAGTCAAGGGCGAAAAATTGCGATTATTGGCGAACCGGGTGCGGGGAAAACCACGCGGTTGCAGAAGATTGCCGATTGGATTTTAGAGCAAGATTTGGGGTTGCCAGTTTGGATAGATTTAGCTGAATTAGGCGCGCAAAGTATCTGTGAGCATTTGGAAAAAGTGTGGTTGTATGGGTGTCCAGGAGGAGTGACGCGCGGTGATTTAGAAGGGCAAATTAATCGGGTTTGGTTGTTGCTGGATGGTGTGGATGAAATGGCCAACACTCAAGGAATGCAGCAGTTAGCGAAAGATTTGTTAAGGACATGGGTGCAGGCGGCGCGGGTGGTGGTGACTTGTCGGGTGAATGTTTGGGAGGCGGATAAAAATGCTTTTTCGGGGTTTGATGTGTTTCGCAATTTGGAGTTTAATGCGGAACAGGTGACGGAGTATATTCGCCGTTGGTTTGCGGGGATGGGGGATGCTGCGACGGGGGAAAGTTTGGAGGCGGAATTAGCAGAGTCGGAGAATTCCCGTCTGAAGGAGTTGATTCAAAATCCGTTGCGGTTGTGGATGTTGTGTCAAATTTGGAGTTCGAGACAGGGAACTTTACCGGATACTCAGGCTAAATTATATGCAAGTTTTATTAAGTATTTCTATCGCTGGAAAGAGCAGATTATCAAAATCTATGCAAATCTATGTGGCAAAACTGAGAATAAGTGTCAGGAACTTTTATATGAAGGGTTAGGAGAATTAGCAAAAGCTGCAATTGATGGCAAATCGAGTCGTTTTCGCTTGTCCTATCAGTTAGTCAGTCAGTATTTGGGAGATAAAAACGATGAAACGTCTTTATTATCCTTGGCGTTATCTCTGGGATGGTTGAATCGGGTTGGCATCGATTTTGATGAACCGGAAGAATCTGTTTATGGGTTTTATCATGCGACGTTTCAGGAGTATTTTGCGGCGTTGGCGGTGGACGATTGGGATTATTTTTTACCTCGAAATCATGTTAATTTTCCGGTGGTGGGAAAGGAATATCGGATTTTTGAGGCGCAGTGGAAGCAGGTGATTTTGCTGTGGTTGGGGCTGGAGGGTGTGCATCGGAAGCAGAAGGAGGAGTTTATTAACGCGCTAGGATTTGAGGATGGGTGCAATGCTTTTTATGGATATCGAGCATATTTTCTAGCTGCTGCGGGGATAGGTGAGTTTAAAGATTGTTCGCGGGCTGAGGAAATAGTAGCAGCAGTCATTAAGTGGGGTTACGGTTATTTCAATATTGAAAAACAAGAGTGGTGGACATTTGTTAATCCAATAAAAGAGGGAGTAAGAGCAGCACTGTTACAGACAAACTATAGTATAGCTATCAATCAACTAATTGATTTACTAAAAAATACTAAAGATGAGCAAGGTCGTCGGCATCTTGCTGAGGGTTTTGGTGAAATTGCCACAGGAAACCCAGAGGCGATCGCTGCTTTAATCACAATTATCTCAACTACTACTGATGAGCATACCCTTTGGAGAGTCGTTCAGAATTTGGGTAAAATTGCCACAGGAAACCCAGAGGCTATCGCTGCTTTAATCGCACTTATCTCAACTACTAATGATAAGGATATCCGTACCATAGTAGCTGAAAGTTTGGGTGAAATTGCCACAGGAAACCCAGAGGCGATCGCTGCTTTAATCAAAATTCTCTCAACTACTAATGATAAGGATACCCGTACCATAGTAGCTGAAAGTTTGGGTAAAATTGACCCAGGCAACCCAGAGGCTATTGCTGCTTTAACCGCTATTCTCTCAACGACTACTGATGTGTATACTCGTGGGAAAGTCGCTGATATTTTGGGTGAAATTGCCACAGGAAACCTAGAGGCGATCGCTGCTTTAATCGCAATTCTCTCAACGACTACTGATGTGTATACCCTTTGGATAGTCGCTGATATTTTGGGTAAAATTGCCACAGGAAACCCAGAGGTGATCGCTGCTTTACTCGCAATTCTCTCAACTACTAATTTTGAGTATACCCGTTGGCAAGTCGCTTGCAATTTGGGTAAAATTGACCCAGGCAACTCAGAGGCGATCGCCGCTTTAATCGCCATTCTATCAACTACTACTGATGAGAATATTCATTGGAGAGTAACTAAATGTTTAGGTGAAAATGCCACAGGAAACCCAGAGACGATCGCTGCTTTAATCGCCATTCTTTCAGCGGCTAATGATGAGTTTCCTTGGAGAGTCGCTTACGGTTTGGGTAAAATTGACCCAGGCAACCCAGAGGCGATCGCTGCTTTACTCGCAATTCTCTCAACTACTAATGATGAGTATATCCGTTGGAAAGTCGCTTGCTGTTTGGGTGAAATTGACCCACACAACACCGAGGCGAGCGCTGCTTTAACCGCCATTCTTTCAACGACTAATGATGAGTATACTCGTGGGAAAATTGCTTACAATTTGGGTGAAATTGCCACAGGAAACATAGAAGCGATCGCTGCTTTAATCGCCATTCTCTCAAATACTAATTATGAGAATACCCATTGGAAAGTCGCTAAGAGTTTGGGTGAAATTGCCACTGGTAACCCAGAGGCGATTGCTGCTTTAATCGAAATGATTTCAACAACTTATGATGAGTATACTCATGGAAAAATCGCTTACAACTTGGGTGAAATTGCCACAGGAAATACAGAGGCGATCGCTACTTTAATCGAAATGATTTCAACAACTTATGATGAGTATACTCGTGGGAAAATCGCTTACAATTTGGGCGAAATTGCCACAGGAAACACAGAGGCTATCGCTACTTTAATCAAAATTCTCTCAACTACTAATGATGAGTATATCCGTTGGAAAGTCGCTAAGAGTTTGGGTGAAATTGCCACAGGAAACCCAGAGGCGATCGCTGCTTTAATCAAAATTCTCTCAACTACTAATGATCAGTGTATTCGTTGGAAAGTCGTTGAGAGTTTGGGTGAAATTGCCACTGGCAATCCAGAGGCGATCGCTGCTTTAATCAGAATTCTATCAACGAATCATGAGTATACCCGTAGGGATGTCACTCAAAGTTTGAATAAAATTGTGCAAAATGCCCAGATGCCTTCTGTTGTCTCAGCTTTGCAACAATTTCAGTCCGATACAACTTATGAAACCAATTCTGACCTCTACGCAAATAGCTTTAAAATCATCTGGAACTGCGCCCAAAATCTGCCTTACCCAACTTTCTATCAAGCATGGCACCATCAACTCACCACACCCCATCCAGAAGTCCCAGAAACAACAGGAGTCGGTTCTACCCCCTTCACCCAAAGCCTCAATTTATCAGATTTACCCAACATCCTTGATGCCAGACTTGCAGACACACAATTAATCGAATCCGTACAGCTAATTTGCATCGACACCAGCAAATTCATCGACACAGATAACCCCGCCCTCGAAATCTACGAACAATTCCTCGACCAAAACTGTCCCCAACGCCCCAACGGCGAACCCGAAACCCTCCCCCAACTCAAATCCTACTGGAATCAACTCCGCCGCGACAGCGACAAACACCTCATCCTCATCTTCTACCAAGACCCCACATCCCCCGCAGCCCAAGGTTTGAGCCCTACTTTCCTCAATGCGCTTACCCGCTTCGACGGTACAATCTGTCTCATCACCGACACGCCTCACCCACCCCTGCAAACCTTCTCCCCCCATGACCCCGATTTACTTCAAACTATAATGAGTTGGCTACAACACACTATTTTAGAGGCATAAAGCGATCCTCAATTTAATTTAATATCAATAACGTTCGTGAATTGATTTACATTCCCAAAAAAATCCAGGCCCAACCGTCAAAACTTGTTCTGTTGGCATGAACAATTCCCAATATGGAAGTCCAGAATCATCTGGCAAATCTGGCTGTAAAATTAGTTGGTAATCACCCTCAAAAACTAGAGTGAGACTAATATTATGAGCATAAATCACAAAATCAATCAATTCTTTATTTTCCAATTGCTGCAAAAGTTTTTTGACAGCATCTATTTCTACCTCATCTATTTCTAGCTCATCTATATCTACTGGCAAGGAAGAAGTTAAAATGCGATCGCCTTGCTTGAAAACCCAAGGTGTTGCCCTTGTGCCAAATTGCCAACTACCTTTGCATAGATGTGCTAATTTTGGGTGAGTATAGGCAGACATCTCACCGAAATCTAGCCGTAATTCATCCCCATAACTAAATATAACCTGATGACAAATTTCTCCGATAATTGGTTTAATAATGACTGAAATAATTTGCTCTATATTTGGCTTCTGATTAGCAATAGATGTTTGAATAGCCATTTAAATATCCTCTAAAAATTCTTTTGCTTTCTGGCGGAGTTCTTCATAAGTAAAATCGCCTCTACGGTTTAAAGTTCCACCATAACCATTTTTCTTTTCTTCCTCAATGAATAAACCAAAAGCAATCCTTAATTCACCTCCCATCTTAAACTCCTTAGCGATCGCATCAACCTGTTTAATATCGCGTTTTCTACCCATCAATACATAGAACCAGAATTATTCAAAATTTAGCGTATATCGATCTATATCTTTAATCAATAGTTTGAAGTTGACACTAAGGGCTGGCAAAATTGCCAGCCCTAGACTGTTTTTAGCGTTTGACCAACTTCTTAGAAACCTTCCGCAAACGAATAGATTGTGGTGTTACTTCCACCAATTCATCCTGGCCGATGTATTCCAAAGCGCGCTCCAAACTCATATCGACTGGTGCTTGCAATTGCGCCAATTCTTCACCACCAGATGCGCGGTGGTTTGTCAACTGCTTCGACTTGCAAATATTCAGCTCCATGTCATCATCTCGGTTGTTTTCTCCGATAATCATCCCTCTGTAAACCTTGGTTCCGGGGGTAATGAAAAACACGCCGCGGTCTTCAGCATTTTTCAGTGAATAAGTAGTTGCAACTCCTTCTTCAAAGGAAATCAATACTCCGTTGCGACGGGCGACAATTTCTCCACCGAGAGGGCGATAGTCGAGGAAGCTGTGGTTCATAATTCCAGCGCCGCGAGTCAAGCGCATGAACTCGCCTCGGAATCCAATCAAACCGCGAGCGGGGACTGAAAATTCGATTTGGGTGCGACCGGTGCTGCTGACGTGCATATCTTGCATTTCTGCTTTCCGCTGACCGAGGCGTTCGATGCAGCCGCCGACTGCTTCTTCGGGTACGTCTAACACCAAACATTCAAAAGGTTCGCAGGGACGACCGCCGACTTCGCGGAAGATTACTTGCGGTTGAGATACTTGGAATTCGTATCCTTCGCGACGCATATTTTCGATCAGGATTCCGAGGTGGAGTTCGCCACGGCCGGATACGAGGAATTTGTCGGGAGAGTCGGTTTCTTCGACGCGCAAGGCGACGTTGGTTTGGAGTTCTCGCATTAGCCGATCGCGAATTTGCCGAGATGTTACCAAACTACCTTCTTGACCGCAGAACGGCGAATCGTTCACAGAGAAAGTCATCTGCAAAGTCGGTTCGTCTACCTTGATTAAAGGCAGCGCTTGCGGGTCGTTGGGGCAGGTAATTGTCTCGCCAATATACGCATCAGCAAAACCAGCAACGGCGACAAGATTACCAGCAGAAGATTCTGGGATATCAATCCGCTTCAGGCCTTCAAAGCCCATCAATTTGGTAATTTTTGATTTGACAAGCGCGCCACTTTCTGTGATTAAGACTGCTTGTTGACCAATTCTAATCGTGCCGTTGTGGATGCGACCGATGACGATACGACCGACGTATTCTGAGTAATCTAAGGTGGTTACTTGCAGTTGCAGCGGCTTGTTGGGGTCGCCTACGGGGGGCGGTACGTGGTCGAGGATTTCTTCAAACAGGGGCTTCATATCTACCCCTTCGTCTTCGAGGTGTTTTTTGGCGTAACCGCTTAAGCCGGAACCGAAGAGATAGGGAAATTCGCACTGATCGTCGTCAGCACCTAGTTCGAGGAACAGATCCAAAACTTTATCGACGGCTTTGTGGGGGTCTGCTCGCTCGCGATCGATCTTATTCACAAAGACGATCGGGCGCAGTCCTTTTTCTAGGGCTTTTTTGAGCACGAACCGGGTTTGCGGCATCGGGCCTTCGTTTGCGTCTACGATCAGCAAACAACCGTCAACCATGCCGAGCACTCGTTCGACTTCTCCGCCAAAGTCCGCGTGTCCGGGGGTATCGACGATGTTGATCAGGGTTTCTCCGTACCTGACGGCGGTGTTTTTGGAAAGGATGGTAATGCCACGCTCGCGCTCGATGTCGTTGGAGTCCATGACGCAATCTGGGATTTCTTCCCCTTCGCGGAAGATCCCGGACTGTCTGAGGAGAGCGTCCACAAGGGTGGTTTTGCCGTGATCGACGTGAGCAATGATGGCGACGTTGCGAATGGGAAGACTCATAATGCGTCTGGAACGTTAAACGGATCTAACTAAAGATTTCTTAATAATTGTAGCGCATGGAGTCAAGGGGCGATCGAGCGCGGCTGTAAGATTGGAGTGCGATCGTCGCTAGAATCAAGATTATGGAAGCGCAACAAGCGTGAAATTGAGCGTTACACCACGCCTGACGGCAGAGTTTTTTTTGATCGGTGATTTTGAGTTGGCCCAGGTGAACAAGGTTGGATACGGGGCGATCGCCGGTATTAAGATGAGGGTGCAAGTTCGATCGACTTTATGGAAGTACAACCCAGAGATATTCAGCGTTATATCAGACAAAATGGCACAGTTCCCTTTGCAGAATGGTTTACAACCCTGCGGGATGTTAACGCTAAAATTAGGATTGATAAAAGGCTTCAGCGGGTTAGCGGTGGCAACTTAGGAGACTATCGCTCAGTTGGCGCAGGAGTCTGGGAATTAAGGATTGACTATGGCCCGGGCTACCGAATCTACTTTGGACAAGCGGGATCTACGATTGTGCTTATCCTGTGCGGTGGAGATAAAAGCACTCAAGACCAAGACATTGTTAAAGCTCAGGAATACTGGAGAGATTATGAAAGACGCCAAAGTGCCGACGAGTGATAGTTATCATTCTTTTAAAATTTCCAATTTCAAAGACCCACATTATGCTGCTGCTTACCTCTCACTGATATTTGAAGAAGAGGAAGAAGGCGATTTAGAGATGGGAATAATGCGAAAATCGCTTCGAGATGTATTTGAGGCTCTGGGCGAACCAAATATGTCTGCTGAAGATGCTAAATTGCATTTGGAAAAATTAGATATTTTGTTGTCGGGAGAAGGAAGTGCGACAATTTATGCTTTGGCAAGTTGGCTAAATGCTTTGGGATTGAAGTTATCTGTTGTGGTTGATGAAGGGGATAAAGGGGAAGAGAAAGATTCTGTTAGTGCTGCTGAATTGGCGGAAGTTGGTAATATTTGATGAGGCGCTAACTTCCCCAACAGGGCTTTTTAAGTTTTTTTGATTTTAGGGTAGCACTATGTCAGAAACCGAACTCGATTTAGTATCAATAGCCACGAGAGTATTGCAGCTTGAAGAAGAGCAAGTTATTCTGAAAAAATATTTAGCCAAACTTAAGCGACAGTTAGAGGCACAGGAACAGCGATTTAACGATCGCCCTGAACCGCAAATGCTAGAAAGTTTGACTGCTGAAGTTGCGTCCCTGCAACAGCCGTGTGATTTGGGAAATGGCGATATGTCTGTCATTGCTGAGCAGCCCATCGAGCTTGACACCGAGACAGAAAAGCAAAAGTCAGACTTTCAGTATCAGTTAGTATGCGATCGTCCCAACAGTCGCGCTGTGTTGGTGGAAGCCCTATCACTAGCTCAAGAGCGGCTGATTATTGTGTGCCCTTGGCTCAATTGTAACAGCATTAATGATGAATTGCTGCAAAAATTCAGGGATTGTTTGAACCGAGGATGCTTGATAAATATTGGCTGGGGTTATCTGGGCGATCGGCAAAATATCGGCAAAGGATGGCGCTACAATGCTTTAGTAGATTTGCAAGAATTAGCAAGCGAATATCCCGATCAATTTTGTCTCTCTTTATTGGGAACTCACGAAAACTTTTTAGTATGTGATTCTAGTTTTGCCATGTTGGGCAGTCACAATTTGCTGACGAATAGCGACCAAACTGCAGAGAAAGAAGTGGGAATACGCACCAATGATTGCCAAATTGTCAAGCAATTAATTGAGCGATTTGACAGCAGCGAAGTATTAAATGAGGAGGAGATAGAAAGGCGGTTTGTAGCGAGTTCGGATTACTTGGATAGAGCGGATTATTTGGAAGGATTGGCGCCGGATGCTGAAGATATTGCTTTAGAGGATAGCTGGGAGGATGCGGAGGATGAGTCTGAGGAATGTCTGGAACCTGTTGTTGCCGTTGAGGAGTTTTGGGAGCGTTGCACTCAGGGAGAAAGAGATTTTACAGGGATTAATTTATCTGGTGCTGATTTGAGTGGAAAGCGTCTAAATTCTGGTGTTAATTTGAGTAATGCTAATCTGAATAAAGCTAATTTGATTGGTACAACTTGGCAGGCCGTAAATCTTAGTGGGGCAATTTTGAAGGGAGCAGATATGAGGGATGCACGTTTTGATGGCACAAATTTTAGTCAGGCTAATTTATCAATGGCTAATCTCTCGAATACAAATTTATCCAGCACCAATCTGCATCAGGCAAACTTAGTCAACGCCAACCTTTCTCAGGCTAATTTATCCAGTGCGAATCTGCATCAAGCAAACTTGGTAAATGCCAACCTTGCTCAGGCTAGTTTACCTAGTGCCAATCTGGAGCGGGCAAATTTAATATATGCCAACCTCGCTCAGGCTAATTTACAATCAGCTAAACTAGAAAAAGCCAAATTAAGCAAAGCAAGCTTAAGAGGCTCAAAACTAGAAAATGCAAATTTTACTGAAGCAAATTTGAAAGGTGCAAACCTCAGCGGCGCTCAACTCAGCCAAAATTATCAAAAACCAAAATTCACAACTGCCAACCTGGCTGAAGCTAACTTGAGCGGGCTAAACTTAAGGAAAGTAGACTTTAAAAATGCTGATTTGACAAATGCAAATCTGAGTAATTCTAACCTTTTAGAAGCTAACCTCGATCGAGCAAATCTCAAAGGAGTTCAGCTTCAAGGAGCGATTTACAATGAAGCAACTTTATTTCCTACTGATTTCGATCCCGTGAAAGCGGGCGCTTACTTAATTGCTCCTTATGTATCGCTGCCAAATGTCGATCTAACTGGTAGGGACTTGAGCAGTGTTAACTTGATGGGAGCCAATTTACAAGGTGCTAATTTGATTTCTGCACAATTGAATAGTTCTAATTTGAGAGATGCGAATTTGAGTGGGGCCAAACTTCAGGGAGCAAACCTAGAGGGCACAAATTTGAGCCGATCTAATTTAAGACAAGTTAACTTGAACGATGCAAGATTGTCTCAGGCTGATTTAACCACAGCAGACTTAACTGAAGCTGACTTGCGGCAAGCTGATTTATACGGTGCAAAGCTGGGTGGTGCTGATCTAATTTCAGCAGACATCCGTGCAGCAAGATTAGACTATGCAGACTTATCTGGCGCTAACTTAACGGGTGCAAAAATAGGAGGAGCAAACTTGGGAAATGTTAAACTCACTGGTGCAATTATGCCAGATGGAGCTACTCACGAATAAAATTAGTTAAGGGGTTTGCTCAACAAACTCTACTCAACAAGCCTCAATACACTCTTTCACCACACAATAAATATTCCGCAGCCCCTCTACCTGGGATGCTAACAACCCTTGCTTAATCTTACCTACTAATTTGCCCCAGTTGTAGAGTTCTTCCACACTACGAGACTGGCGAAATTTCCCCTCATAAAAATCTACCCAAAATATCGGTGCTTGATGTTGGCTGCTTCTCCAGCGTTTCCGCCACCGAATGCAATCTTGCAGCGTCGGCGGTTCGACTCCTAAAATTGGGGGCATATCTCCGTAGCTGACAAACCGACTAATCCCAACTCCGACAACGTGGATGACGTAAGCCCAGCAGCGAATGTCCCGAATCTGTTCTGGCTTGACTTTCAAGACTTTGGCAACTGCTTCTTTGGTTACAAAGCGAGAGAGTGGATTTATTTGCTTGGCTTCTGAGTTTTGTTTTGGTATCATGGTTGGTGAATCCGACTTTTTTGGGGTGACTCCGACTTTTGTGGGTGAATGCGACTTGATTTTGGGTGAATCCTACTTTTTGTTGGTGAATCCTACTTTTTGTTGGTGAATCCTACTTTTTGTTGGTGAATGCCAAATTGTCGGTCATTTGAATAAATAGCTGTTCGCTCTTCAGTTTTCGAGGCCGGGGGGCGATCGCTATTTATGATGTAAATATTTTAAGGCCAATACTGGCCTATTGTCAAGAAATGGGATTGATTAAGTTGCGGATTCGAGAGCTGGCTGCCGAGAAGGGTTGGACTTTGACAGAGGTTTCTGAGCGATCGGGAGTTCACTACAGCACGCTTAAGAATTATGCTCGTTCGCCCGGGTTAGCAACGGTTGACGTTACTCATTTGCAAAAATTAGCTCGAACTTTTGACCTGTTGATTGAAGATTTGTTTGATGTTGTGGAAGATTAGGCCCCGTCCTGCGGTTGCGGTGGTCGGCGCTTTATATCTCATATATAGTGTGAGGTGAAATTTCACCCTGATGTCAAGAGGCGAATTGGTTAAATTGCGGATCAGAGAGTTTGCTGCTAGGGAAGGCTGGACGCTAAAGGAAGTAGCCGATCGCTCTGGAGTATCCTACAATACTGTTAAAAGTTATGCCCGATCGCCCGGTATGGCAATGGCTGACATCGGTGCTCTGCTAAAATTGGCGCGGACGTTTGATGTGTCGATCGAAGAATTGTTAGATTTTGTGGAACAGTAACAAATTACACTTAAAATAAACCAGCGCTACCAGCGCCAACCAGTTCGGCCTCGCAGGGACGATCGACTGTGGGCCCAAGCAACAAATGCGAGAGTTGGCGGATGGGACGGGGCGAGGTCAGAAAGAGATGATATACTCTCAGCGGCAATTGTAGCTGTTCGATCGCCCATATCGGTCTACAATTTGTAACGTTGAGCCTTATTGAAGTGCAGGAGTGGAGCTGGCTTGGATAACGCTAGTCTGTCAAGAAAACCCGCGCAAGCCTCGGAGCTTGTCGCCGACGAAATTCCAGAAGCAGTGCGAGACCACCCATACCCAGAAGCAGGGCAGAGTCAGTCTAAGAAAAAAGGGCTGATTTGGAAACTGCTAGGGTTGGCCGCACTAGCCTTTGGGGTCAGCATATGGCTGCACCTCAACTTTAACTTGTTCCCAGCCACCAGTCAGGCAGAGCAAACTCAACAAGACTCAGCGCCGACAAGTTCAGCGTCTCCGTCTGTCCCGAGTCCAGCTACCACTCCAAAAGTCCCCGCAATCCCAGAAAACCTGCTGGGACACTTGCCGTACCCAGAAGCACCAGCCAAAGACTTGGTAAGCGTCACCTCCGACGGTAGCGTCAAACTCCGCTCCTCAGCAGCAGCAAAATATCAGGAAATGGTCAACGCCGCTGCAGCATCAGGCATCTATTTCGCTCCCATATCCGGCTTTCGCTCCCTGCAAGACCAACAGCACGTA
This sequence comes from Microcoleus sp. T3_D1, assembly GCF_036700405.1. Classification (NCBI taxonomy): domain Bacteria; kingdom Bacillati; phylum Cyanobacteriota; class Cyanophyceae; order Oscillatoriales; family Microcoleaceae; genus Microcoleus; species Microcoleus sp. T3_D1. Next base: position 21,919 of record NZ_JAUBOV010000070.1, on the reverse strand, counting down.
TTTTTTGACGTGAAAGCCGAACGCAGGCAAAACGCCAGCAAGCGAGCCGAAGTCAGCGCTCCTCCAGGTTACAGCGAACACCACACCGGTTATGCGATCGACATCGGCGACGGCAGCGCCCCGGAACACAACCTCAGCCCCAGTTTTGAAAATACCGAAGCATTCAAGTGGTTAGAAGCCAACGCCGTCGCCTTCAGCTTTGAAATGTCCTTCCCCAGAAACAATCGCCAAGGCGTCAGTTACGAGCCTTGGCACTGGCGGTTTGTGGGCGACAAGCAAAGCCTCGAAACTTTCTACAAAGCTCATTCCATGAAAAAGTAGAGGCAAGAAGGAAGAAGGAAGTTCGGCAACGGATTCGCTCGACGGATGTAACGGATGTAACGGATGTCAGTCCGATGTCCGTCAGAAGAAGGAAGAAGGAAGAAGGAAGATTTTCCACATCTCCGGCTTGGCCACTCTCCCACTCTCCCAGTGCCCCACTCTCCCACTCTCCCATTCCCCCACTCCTCCACTCCCCCACTCCCCCCCACTCCGTTGAGCCAAACTCGTGATTGCAATCTATCCAGGCAGCTTTGACCCCATTACCTTCGGTCACGCAGACATTATCGAGCGGGGATCTAAACTGTTCGATCGGGTAATTGTTACCGTAGTCAGAAACCCCAGCAAAACCCCTCTCTTCACCGTAGAGGAACGGATCGAGCAGATCCTGCGCTCTACCCAACACTTGCCAAACGTAGAAGTAGACAGTTTTGAGGGTTTGACAGTAAACTATGCTAAGATTCGACAAGCCAAAGTGCTGCTGCGGGGGCTCCGGGTATTAACAGATTTTGAAATGGAACTCCAGATGGCCCACACCAATAAAACCCTTCTGGGTGAAATTGAAACAGTTTTTTTGGCAACTTCTAACGAGTACAGCTTTTTAAGTAGTAGTGTAGTTAAAGAAATAGCCAAGTTTGGTGGCTCCGTAGATCATCTTGTTCCGAAACACGTCGCCCTAGATATTTACAAATGTTACGCCAGCAGGAACCAACTCGCATCGAACCCGACATTACCGGACGCGGCACTGAGAACGAATCACCTCAGAACACAGCCGTCTTCGGAGATCCCACCCGAACCGCAGGAGTAGACATCCAGCGGGAATTGAACAGGCTTGAGGAAATTGTTCTCGACAGCCCCCGAATTCCTATGACCAGACGCACTCTGGTGGATGAAGAACAGTTGCTCGATCAGTTAGACTTGGTGAGGCTAAATTTGCCGATCGCCTTTCAGGAAGCCGAGACGATCATCCGGCACAAGGACGACTTGCTTCAAGAGGCGGAACTTTACGCTCAGGAAGTGATAGAAGCAGCAGAACAGAGAGCAGCAGAAATTTTAAACGATATGGGCCTGCTCCAGCAGGCGAAGATAGAGGCAGATCAGTTGCGGCAGCAAGTTTTGCTCGACTGCGAGGCAATTCAGCAGGCCACGCTGGCGGAAGTCGAACAAATTCGCTACCAGGCTCAAGAGGAATTGGAAGAGATGAGAGTCAGGGCGATGGCTGAATGCGAGGAAATTCAAAACGGAGCCGATGATTATGCTGACCAAGTGCTCGATAATATCGAGCACAAGTTAAGCGATATGCTGCGCGTGATTCGCAACGGGCGCGAGCAGTTGGATAGTGTTTCTGCGTCGCACATCCATCACAACAACGGTTAGCGAACAGTGAACTCATTGCTTGAACATTTCTAAAAATCTACCTAAATTAGGTAGATTTTTTTTCGCAATAGTCTCTATAGTCTTTATTCCTCAATCCCCGCACTCGGTGACTTATTTTGGCAGACATAAGTTTTGTGAAGATTGGAGCAAGTTTAACATTTTATGCTAGAGTTTGGTAAAAACTGATCAGACAAAAAATTCCTCATTTGATTCCAATTTTTACAATCTAATTGTTACCATGCAAAAAGTTTCTAATCGGTTCGCTGAATTTGATTTGCTCCGAGCTTTAGCGATCGTCAGTGTTGTGATTACTCATGCTGGGTTCTTCGCATTTCGCGATCGCAGAATTTTATTTGTGGCGATCGATACATTTCAACTATTTTGCGTACCTGCATTTTTACTGTTGAGCGGTTTTTTTCTCACCAACAAACTGGAAAATCAAAATAATCCCGCACTGGTAGTCAAAAAAAGACTGTCCAAAATTATACCCCCTTATCTGTTTTGGTCAGTAGCTTTGTACATCTTAAATAATTTGGGAGAAATCCAAAAATTTGATTTACTTTCATTACTCAGAGATATCTTGACTGGTTCAGTGATGCCTCCCTATTACTTCATAGTTGTGATTGTTCAATGCTACGGCTGGTGGTGGCTTCTCGTGAAATTAAGATTTTTAGAGCCCCGAAAAGTTTTGGCTTTGGGCTTAACAATTCAAGCAATTTTTACAATCTTCTTCTACTTAACCGCTTTCCAATACATATCAATACCTCTACCTTTGATGGAGCGCTGGATTTTTAGTTGGATTTTGCCATTTTCAACTGGTCTATTTTTGGGAGGCTCGTATGACAGAATTCAACCCGTTCTCGAACGGAAAAAAATGCCAATTTTAGGGGCAACAATCCTTGTTTATCTAGCGAGCATTTGGGAATATTACCTGATAAGTGGAGTGAATTCGGAGGCATGGTTTCTCCGCTCGTTTTTTAAACTATCTGCTCAAGGATACGCAATTTTGTTCGTATTATCGATCCTCGCATTTTCTAAGAGTATCGCACTTCCCAGTAGAGTATCTGGGTTAGTCAAAATATTGGCTGCTTATTCATTCCCTATATATCTCCTGGATGCGACAGTACTGAAATATGTGTTGTTAGTGTTTTATAAGTTTATTGACCCGGTAAATCCCCTGCTGAAGCTCGGCTTTTTAGTTACGGGGACTTTGTTAGGTTGTTGGGCGATTATTTACCTGTTGGAAAAAGTTTTGCCCAAAAATTACAGGTCGTACATTTTGGGAATTTAATCAAATTTTCGGTTTCAGCGGATGTCTTCATAAAACTGCTTGAGATACCTTGGGGAAACGCCAAAACCCCACAAAAAACCAATCGAAAGATAAATCGCAATAGCTTTAAATTCGCCCCAATTCGCAACTCGACGATCGCTACTTTCCACTACCCGATTGACTAACTTAAGTCTCCCCCGTCGCACTAACTTCAAACACAAATCCGCTTCCTCCATAATTGGCAGCGCAGCATCGAAACCCTCGCATTCCCAAAAATCGGTACGGCGACAAAAAATAACTTGGTCGCCAAACAGCAGGCGCAATCCTTGGAAAAATAAATGAGGTCGAAATAACAGCGGCGCGTAATAAGTTTTCAGGTAATTGTGGAGGGAAAAACCCCATCTTGTTTGCTGCGAACCAGCCATCAGGGAGATAAACCCGCCGCCGGAAATTTCGGCATCGGACAAGGTTTTCTGGATGACGGCTACAATGTCGTCGGGAACTAAAGTATCGGCGTGGAGAAAGCACAGAATTTCACCGGTGGCGACTTGAGCACCTAAGTTCATTTGCAGGGATCGTCCGGCTGTACTGCTAGAAATAACGCGGATGCCGGCGGAAAGTGCGATCGCCGCTGTGTCGTCTTGACTGCCGCCGTCTACCACCAACACTTCCCAAGCGGGAGGATTAAGGATGCTGAGTTGGCGGAGGGTGCGTTGCAGACAAGTCGCTTCGTTGAGGGCTGGGATGATAATAGAAACGCGATCCATCTGGTTGAAATTTATGCCAGAGCTATTATAATAAAAAACTGTGGCGATTCACAACTAACGAGAAAATAGAACTTACGCGCGCGGATTCAGAAACCCGGTGTCTGCCTGCGAAATCGTCACGAAACCTCATAATTTTAACAAAAATTAGGTTGATGGGCGTCCTAGAAAATCAAGCCAAAGTGCAATCGCCATCTATATTTTCCACTAAGCAGGACTGGTAAAATGGTGCAGAAAACAGAAGTAAAAAATGATTTAGAATTTTATGAGGAAAATGCCGATAATTGGTGGGACGAAAATGCTAAAATTTATGCCTTATACCATCTAAACAAACCCAGATTTGAGTTTTTCGACAGACACGCGACTAATTGGCAAGGGCTGAAAACCTTAGATGTCGGGTGCGGCGGCGGCTTTTCTTGCGAGTTTATGGCCGAGAGAGGCGCTATTGTTTCTGGAATAGATCGATCGGAGAAATGTATTGTAGCCGCTCAAAATCACGCAGTTACCAGCGGTTTTGAGATTGACTACAGGCAAGGTTTTGCCGAAAATATGCCCTACGACGACAATACCTTTGATGTTGTAATCTGCGTGGATGTTTTGGAACACGTCGCCGATTACAAAAAAGTTGTGTCGGAGGTTCACAGGATTCTCAAGCCTGGGGGACTGTTCTTTTTTGATACAATTAACCGAACTTTTTCCTCGCAAATTGTGATGATTGGGCTGATGGAAAATATTTTGCAGGAGATTAGGCGGGGCGTTCACGATTGGGAAAAATTTATTACCCCGGAGGAACTATCTGTGGTAATGCAGGATATTGGTTTTGGCAAGATTGAAATTAAAGGTTTTGATATGTTTGGCGAAATTGGCGCTATGTTAGCAGCAATGCACGGGTTTTGGGAAGATTTTACACGCGGAAAGCAGGTGTTTCCTTCGGCGGGTATTTTCAAGCAAGTATCTCAAACTCTAACCTCTAATCTAGCTAACTATATGGATTACAAAAAGTCTGGGTTGTTTAAAATCAAAATTAATGAGGATCGGTCGATTATGTATGTTGGCGTTGGGGCGAAGAATTAGTCAGTTAATTGTTAACTGTTGTCATTAGGGGCGAGTGGAAGACGGATTTTTGCGATCGACAAATCCGGCTAAAACCCGCCTCTATTGCATTTTTTAGGGTACGCACGCAGCGGTACACCTTATCCTCTTGAGTGCAATACACCTATTCCGTAGGGAGACGGCACGACGCCGTATCCTTACTCTATTGCGGGCAATTGAGAATTGCTATATTGGCGATCGCACTACAAACGTATTTTCAAGAAGTAACTGCAAATAATTACCAACTATTTTTTACGTTAAGCCCTGGCGCTGCGCTGTCTGAACATCCAAAAACACCGCCCCGTGTGAATTTGGGGCTGCTTGTGCTGAGTGTAAACCGAGTTTTACAGCCTTGTGTAACAAATCTTAATGTTTGCCTCTTGACAATATATCTAAATTGCATGGTAGCTTATTGAATATAAATTGCAATAAGTGCCGGAAGTTAATAGTACCTGGAGGTCAATCACCGTGACAGCAGCAATAGTTTCCGCGTCAGCCTCGCGAATCAGCGACGGACAACCCGCCGACAGCCAAAAACTGATGAGTTTGGGTAAAAATTCCGAAATACCTGAGCTCGATAACTCCAAAGATGTAACCCTCGCCGTCTTAGAAGGAGGGGGAACTCTCACGGTGTGCGATCGAACAGTCACTTTAAAACCAGGAGTATTTGTGTTTGTACCCGCCGGCATCCCGCGCAGTCTAAAAGTACAAACGACGCTGAATCTGTTACTAATTGACTGCGAAGCAGACCCCGATATGAGCGAGTCCGCTTGGTTGATGAATTTTCAAATTTAACCCAATGAAAAAACAGTGTCCTTGCTGTCTTGACTCCCTAATTTATCAGGTTTGCCACAATCGCGTCTACTGTTTTTGCATGAATTGCAGGCAGGAAATGCCCAATCCTGAATCAAAAAAAATAAATCTCAAACCCTGTCAACTTTCACCTTCGGAGTAACCATGTCGAAATCAATTGGTCTTTTCTACGGAACTACAACTGGCAAAACTGAGTCTGTCGCTGAAATGATTCGGGATGAATTTGGTGGCGATATCGTGACTTTGCACGAGATAGGCAGCATTGAAAATGATGATTTTGCTGAATACGAATGTCTGATTATCGCCTGTCCAACCTGGAATATCGGCGAACTGCAAAGCGACTGGGAAGGCTTTTTCTCAGAACTTGATGATATTGATTTTAGCGGCCAAAAAGTAGCTTATGTGGGAACTGGCGATCAAGATGGCTACCCGGATAATTTTATGGATGCAATGGGCATTCTGGCTGAGAAAATCACGGAACAGGGCGGCGAAACTGTTGGTTATTGGCCGGTAGACGGCTATGATTTTAATGAATCTAAAGCTGTAGTTGATGGGAAATTCTTGGGTCTTGCTATTGATGAAGATAACCAATCCGATCTGACGGAAGCACGGGTAAAATCTTGGGTATCTCACCTCAAGACAGAATTTGGGATCGAGGATTAATGGTGGGCGGGTTTTGCAATTACTCGTTACCAGGATCGGCCTGGTAACGCAGATCGGGGGGCTCTGCCTCCAATTTTACTCCGCGAGGCAAAGCCTTTGGACATCGGTTCCCAAGAAGAGCCTGGGAACCAGTTAAAATTATTAATAGCTCAATTTCCCACTTGAAAGTGATGAGATATACTTCAGATGATGTGCTGTGGCTAAGTGCCAGTCCGAGTTTGCAATTATTCAATCTTTCTCTCCTTAACTACCTAAATCAGTCAGTACCAATACAAATATGGGAATACGAACAAACGCAAGATGAAGCTTGTTCTTTAGATGTCGCCGTTGAGCTACTACATCACTATTTGAAAGCGCGGAATCGCCCAATTCATCTAATCGGTCACAGTACCAGCGGACTAATTGGTTTAATGTATGCCCGCCGCTACCCTCACAAAGTCAGCTCTTTGGGACTCTTAGCTGTCGGCTTGCCATCTGCTATTAATTGGCAAGCTCATTACTATACACATCTTTCTGCTTTTTCCTGGAGTCGCGAACAAATTTTAACTCAAATGGTTGGCGATATGCTGGGAGAACAAAATCAGTATATCAATCAAAGATTTGTATCATATTTTGAAAAAGATTTAGCACTTTCGCCTTCGCCTCACTCGTTATTTAGTACGACCAATTTATCCGATGAGGGGGTAGAAGTACCTTTGTTGTTATGCAGTAGCAAGACAGACTTTGTAGTATCTCCTATTGTCATGCGCCGCTGGCTTAAGTTTCTGAAAAAAGGCGATCGACTTTGGGAATGTCCAGACGGCAGGCATTTCTTTCACCACTTCTATCCAGAACAAGTGGGCGAAAAAATACTGGATTTTTGGCTGTCTCTACACAGTCGGCAAGCAATTTTAACTTTTAAATTTTAGGTCGAAATTGCTATTCCCTGTTCAATTGACAACGAAAATTTATGTGGCCAAGACTAGATTGATGTCGGAAATTTCGGGCCATTTTGGCAGACCTGCTTCTACAGTTTGGCCGCAGTTCCCCCAGTTTATTCCGCCAATTTTAGTTGGTAGGGTTTTGAGGGATGGAGTTTGAGTTATCATCAGTTTCTTTTTGAGATTTTAGAAGAATTGTAAAAATTATTTAACATATATTCAGATGTTTGAGTAAATGGTATGCTAATTTTATTGGATTTGTCAATTAGTTTTTTTGAATGAACCGCAGAGGCTTTCTTGATGCAAAGGAAGGTAATAGTAGATTAAAAAGGAATTATTGGCAACAATTATAAAATATTTTAACATCGGGTTAACAAACTCAGCCTTAGCCGGGGCAGAGGGATACTCAGTATCGATCGAATTTTAATGACTCGCCCCAACTCCTAAAATAGCGATCGAGCAAGCATATATACTTAAATGTTAGGGCGGACAGAGTGGCATCGCCCCTACCGATTCACAATTTATCAAGAATTATGCCAGCAAGTTTTCTGCCAAAATCGATCGCACAACTCACAGAATCTACCTCAATTGCCTTAGCCCAAAGCATTCAACGGGAGGCAATTACAACTCCCCTATCTTCGGGGCCAATTGCCACAACCTACGTGCGGCAAGGCAGCGGCAACACACCGATTTTGCTACTTCACGGCTTCGACAGTTCCTTGTTTGAATTCCGCCGCCTCTTGCCGCTGCTGGCTGCCGAAAATGAAACTTGGGCGGTTGATTTGTTGGGTTTCGGCTTTACAGAAAGATCGGCGGGTTTGGCATTCAGCGCGAGGGCAATTGAAAGTCACCTTTACTATTTTTGGAAAACGCTAATTTCGCAGCCTGTAATCTTAGTCGGTGCTTCAATGGGAGGTGCAGCCGCAATTGATTTTACTCTCAATTATCCCGAAGCTGTGAAACAATTAGTGTTAATAGATAGCGCAGGTTTTGCCATCAGTTCTAATAAGGGAAAGTTTTTAATTCCTCCTTTAGGATATCTGGCAACTTCATTTTTACGCAATCCCAAAATTCGCCAGCGAATTAGCGTCAATGCTTATTTCGATAAAAATTTGGCTTCTCTAGACGCTCAAACTTGTGCTGCTTTGCACTTGGAAATGCCCAACTGGAATCAAGCTTTAATTGCGTTTACCAAAAGCGGCGGTTACGGTGGTTTTGGGGAAAAATTATCGCAAATTCAGCAGCAGACGCTGATTTTGTGGGGAAAACAAGACCGGATTTTGGGGACGGCGGATGCGGAAAAGTTTGCAAGGGCGATCGCAAATTCTCAACTAATTTGGATACCCGACTGCGGGCACGTTCCCCACTTAGAAAAGCCCCAGATTACCGCGCAGCATATTTTAGAATTCATCACAAAAAGCGGACTCACGCAAAAAAATTAAACCTAGGGTGCGCTGCGGCGCACCTTACATATATGTTTTCCCTGGCACATTTGGTATAGTTTGAGGTCAAATAGACAGGTTTCAAACTTTCGGCAAATACTTTTGTACTATCGTCCATCCTGTCAGCAACACAGTCAGAAACCCCCCAAACAAGGCCACATTAGTGCCGATGTGGAGGGGACGCGCCCAAGGATGTTTAGGGCCAATTTGCAGCCCGCTTCCAACAGAAACCAACACCAAAGCCACAACAGCTAACCCCGCCGGTAAATGAGCCGAGTGACCCAAATTGCCGTAGTATCCTAGGGTACCGACTACACCAATTCCCAGCAGTAAAATTACCAAAGTCGCCATCCCCGCACCAGTGGCTAAATGAAAGGGACGCAGCCATTTTGGGCGCGGTTGTTTGGTACTCCTAGCGGCAAACATCCACGTTCCAGTAACGGCCAGCAACAGGTAAGCCAACAGGGAAACACCCATTGACCAAGCCGCTATTTTCCACAACCACAAGAAAGAAGGCAGATTCATCGGTTGCATCCCTAATTAGGATTTTCCACAAAAGGTTTCTTTCCGATTTTACCTGCACTTGAAAGCAAAAATGAATTATTTTGAGAGAAAGTGCGATCGGACTATCCACAGATTGCATCAGTCTTACCTTGAAGTCAAGCCCACTTTCTCCGATACTCAGCTTAATTTACGCTAGAGATTTGTGGCTCACCTTTTTAGGAGCCACCTTTCCATTCTAGCTGGCTGCTTTTGCTCTCCATGAAAGGCATTTTATAAAACCCTAATTTTTGTTCTAAGATTAATCGGAAAAAAGGCAGACCTTCAATCAAATATCTTTTCCACAACCTTCTCGGTTCACTTAACAGTCGGTACGCCCATTCTATGCCGACTTCGCTCATCCATTTGGGGGCTCTGGCTTTGCAACCAGCTTCAAAATCAATGGTTGCACCTACGGCTAAGAAAATTTTGACGTGTGTTAATTGGCTCCTGTATTTAACCAGCCACTTCTCTTGCTTGGGCGCTCCCACTCCTATAGCCAGAACTGTCGCTCCTGATTTATTGATCGCATCAATTATTGTTTCACATTCTTCCTCATTTTTTTCAAAGCCAAAAGAAGGAGAAAGTGCTTCAACCACTATTTCTCTACCAATTTTTTGGTTAATTTTTTCCTGGGCTTTCCTAGCAATACCTTCAGCAGCTCCTAGCAAAAATATTTTAATCTTCTCGTTATCTTTGTGATACCTATAAAATGCAGGAAACAAATCAGAACCCGAAATCTTTTCTTTGAGAGGAGTACCCAAAAACTTGGAGGCATACATCAATATTTGACTGTCGCAGACTCTATAAGTAGATGTATTGTAAGCTTCATAGAAGTCGCGGTCATACTGCAACTTAATCAAGTGGTCTACATTGGGTGTAAATACGACACCACCTTCGCAGTCGAGTTTCTCAAACAACTCTGTTATGGACAAGTTATCTATCGAGACATTCAATAAATTAACTGTTTTCATGTATTATTCCCTTCCCGCTTTATATTAAACTACAACTCAAACTATTATAACCCACAATACAGGCTCGTGTTTTCACTACTGGGGCGCTTCAGTGAATATACTTTTCTAAGTATATCCTCGTACACCCTACCTGTCCAGTCAGGATTTTTAAAGATTGTGTAAAGAATCAGCTCGTTTTAGAAAAAGTGTATAAAGCCAATTTTTAAGTTGACAACTCGCAACACAGTTTTAATAAAAAAGCCATCCCGTGCTAATACTTGTTGAAGCACGGCCAATGAATGTAAAAAAGAGTGTATGAGATTAAAATTTTAACCGAGTGACAAATATCTCGCAACTTCCGAACTTGATTTCATGCAAAAATGGTAGATTTGGTAGTTTTTGTCTCCAGGGAATGCAAGATAGTTTCAAGCTTCAAGTGAAGCGGCTCGCCTTCATGAAAATCATCCTGATTTTTGGTGAACCAGCGACTGTCTTCTTGGTGGCGAAGTGGTTTTCTTGGTCTTAAGACTTTCTGGAGCTTTTAAGACCAGACCCGATATTCCTCCAGCAATCATCGCAAAAATCGGGTTAGTCATAGCGTTCAAAACACAGTCAAACACGTACATAGTTAAGGCTACTACTAGGGCGGCTGCGGGTGCTACTTTGGGATTAGACCAGGTTCTGGCGGGATACTTGGACAGGCAAAAGACGATAACAGGAAGTAACAAAGAAGAAAATAAACTAGCTAAACCGACTGCACCGTTGGTGCCAAATGCAATAATCCATAAGCTGTCGGTGACCGAGATATCATTACCGTACCCGTCGTACACGCGGTTTCCGCCGGAATCGCCCCAGCCAAAAAGAAAGCTTTGCCGCGCTTTTTCCCCCAAAATCTCTTCCATGTCAAATCTAAACTTCAGAGAGGCGGCTCGTTCTTCGCCAAATATTTGAGTGATGAAGTCAATCACGTCTTTGCTAGAAAATTGACCCGATGCAGCTAGGTACAGATAAAACACTATATATCCAATTATGAATAGTAGGGGCAAAGAGGTGCGAAACCACTTGGCAGAGAATAATACGATCAACGCGAATACAAATAAACTGTAGGCGCCAGTCGAACGGCACAGGAAAAAAGCGATAGTTAATATAATTGCTAAAGTCTTGATGTTACGCCCCATAAACTTTTTGAGCGTCCCAGTTTGCCAAAGCCAAACTGCAATTAAGGCGGCTGTCATCATCCACAGGCCCACCATCAAACCGTGCTGCATAAATACTACCGGTCTCCACCCCCCCAAACGCCTTGCTTGACCCCAGTCCTCAAAGGCATTTACGCCGTAAACCATTTGGTGCAGAATTGGGCCCCTCACCCCTTCAATTAAAGTAAAAGGCATGTAGGCCAACCCACCTGCAAAAATCCCGATCGCCAATTGTCGCAGCCCGTCTAAACTACCCACATACAAGCGTCCTAAAAAATAAGGCAGACCCCAAGCAACGATTTGGTTGAAAGTCGGAGAAATCGGGCTGCCACCATTACTAACTTGTGAAACAATTGGGCACAAACACCAAATTACCATTGGCACGTCCAGCCAACCGGGCTTAAAAGATGTGAGGCGCGCAGTATCGTAGATAAGAGTCCCCAGCAAAATGCCATAGCAAGCTGCAGAGATTTTGGTATACGCTGGCAATATGGGGATGGGATAAGAAGCTTGTGGCAAAAAAAGCCACGCTGCTACAAAACTTATAATTACCGCCCGCTGAGCCGGAAACCTCACAAACAGGTAAAAAACGAGTGGAATAAAGCCGAACATAGCAAGTGGGATTAATGCAACCATAGGTCTTTTTTGGCAGTAAAATTGTAGAAAGACAACTCAAATTGCCCGATAAAAAAATTCTCGCTTAAACGATCGCCCAACCCCAATCTTTTCAATCAACCTCAATTTTACGTCTTGTTCGTTAATTGTGCTTGACGTTCCAAAGCAGTGTATAGTGCCGCCTCGAAGAGATTAGTTGCATCCTCCCAAGAATAATTTATTACCGTCTCCAAAGCAGTCTCGGACATTGCGCGCCATTCGGCATCAGGCAAGTGACAAATCTGCTCGATCGCTTTTGCCATATCCTCTGGGTCTTCTGGCTTGACAAGTATGCCACCCCCGCCAGCAAGTAGTTCCGGAGCCGCACCAGCAGGAGTGCCGATGACTGGAGTGCCGCAAGCCATAGCTTCTAAAATTGGCAAGCCGAAGCCTTCGGAGCTGCTGGCAAACAGCCAAGCATCGCATTTGCTGTAAAATTCTTTTAGTTGGTCTTGAGTAGGTGCTTTATTATACTCAGTACCCGGGGGCAGAAAATTGGGAGGAGGAGTATCGCCGGAACCAAAGGCAACTAAACGAAGGTTAGGAATTTTTTCAGCAGCTATAGAGAAAGCTTTCAGGGCCAGAGCGCAGCCTTTCCAAGGAGTTGTAGTATAGTACATCCCGACTGTGGGAACTAATTGCTTGCCTCGCGGCTGCTTCGCTCGCGACTGGGGGTCGTAAAACTGTTTGGTGTCCACGCTGGGAGGGACGAGAGATACAGACAAATCGCCGTATTTATTCCGAGCTATGTCGGCCAGCCACTGGGCCACAGCGATTTTGTGCATCGGCAGCAGCCAAGTTGCCTCTACTCGACCTTTTGGTAGGTAGTCAAAAGCCTCATAATGTTGGAGAAAATATACTTTCGTTCCTTTGCTGGGAGAGAGTTTTGCCACCCACTCGGCAGTTTCCCACCAAGTAGCCATGACAATATCGGCATCAGGTACGTCCACATCGGTAATTGGGCGGTTGGTTTCGAGAACTCGACTTTCGACCTCCACTTTATCAAAGTGAGACTTTGGTGTCTTGGGAGGGGACTCCCAACTCCTACCCCTCAGCAACGAGCGCAATTGTTGGATCAAAGCCGGTTGCCACGGGGGTTGAGAGACGATAAATATTTTGTGTCCTCGCTTTTGCAGCAGTTCTGTGTAAATAGATAACACCCTCATGCCACCTGTAAGACCAAGGGTAGGAAGGACAAAAGTAATTTTCATGAGTAGATGCTGAAGATTGATACTGGTTAAAACTCCTCCATAACAAAAACTTCGCACTTACCAGCCTCTGTTTGCCTTTTGTGGGGGGTGCGGCTTTCTGCAGGAGGGATCGTCACTTGATAGTCAAGCCGATCTTACTTTGTCGTCAGGGACTTTTCCCAATTACAAATGGGCAGATGTTTGACGACAAGACAAGTTTAACCGGTAACGGAGCCAGCCTTAAAACCTCCGTTGCCCTCTGGTTCAGATTTTGGCAGATCAATTTATAACCAGTATTCCCTCGTCGCTGCAGTCAGAATTCGTCTCTAGACTGCTGGGTAGAAAACAGGATATGGGCGATTTTAGTTTTGGCAGAAGCACCCCACCAAACGATATTGAGTTTCTGCTGAGAATCCCGCCCCACAGCGAGTGGCTAGCGCCGAATTTCAAATGGCTGGAGTTAGCAAACCGGAATTGGTGGGTTTGCCACTACTGGGTCGGCATAGGGAGAAAAGGAATCTATGTTAACCTCGCGCTGCTTAGATTTGTCTACAGCAACTTTCAATGCCGCTTCAAAATGAGCCGCGGCATCATCCCAAGTATAATTGTTCACCTTGGCATAGGCGGCTTCGGACATGGCTTGCCACTTGGAATTTGGCATCTGACAGATACGCTCTATGGCTTTTGCCATTTCTTCGGGATCTTCTGGTCTTACAAGTATGCCAGTACCGCCGCTCAAAATTTCAGGAGCAGCGCCTGCGGGGGTACTGATGACGGGAGTGCGACACGCCATCGCTTCGATAATGGGCAAGCCGAAGCCTTCTGAGCGGCTCGCCAGCAGCCAAGCATCGCATTTGCTGTAATAGTCTTTGATTTTGTCTTGGTCGGGTTGAATTACATACTCGGCATTGGCCGGTAAGGGCAATTCCGAGGAGGGGGCTCCTGTACCGAAGGCAACCAAACGCAGGTTGGGGATCTTTTCGGCTGCTAGGGAAAAAGCTTTGAGGGCGATGTCGGTTCCTTTCCAGTAGATTGTAGAGTACATTAGGCCAACTGTAGGAACCGATTGTTTGTTGCGAGGACAGGCGTAAAATTGCTTGGTGTCCACGGTAGGAGGAGCTAAGGAAACTTGGTCATCGCCATATTTAGTCCAAGCTAGGTTAACTAACCACTGAGAGATCGTAATTTTGTGCATGGGCAGCATCCAGGTTGCTTCTACTCTTCCTTGAGGTAGATAGTCAAAAACTTCGTGGTGCTGGATAAAATAAGCTTTGGCTCCTTTGCTGGGAGAGAGTTTGGCTACCCACTCGGCGGTTTCCCACCAGGTTGCAACTACTACGTCAGCATCAGGTACATCTTTGTCTTCTACCGGGCGGTAGTGATCGGTAATTTTCTGTTCTACACCTAAGTTATCGAAAAATGAGGGTTCGTTTTCAGGTGGGGAAATCCAACCGCGTCCCCGCAGCAGCGACTTGACTTGCTGGCGCATACTCGGTTGGGGGTGGGGTACAGAGATGACGAACACGGAGTGTCCTCGCTTTCTCAAACGTTCTGCGAAAATAGATATTACTCGTATTCCACCAGTCAGAGACAGAGTAGGAAGAACAAAGGTGATTTTCATTTTTAAGTCCCGCTGAAGACTCCGACTCGCTTACGACGCTGCTACCAGCGCTGATTTTAGAGTCCTAAAGGAAAGAGGGGCGGGTGAATATTAATTACCGCTTTCCTGGTGTTTACATATAATCCAACCGAGTGACTGTTCGCAACACCCCAACATCTATCTGCCAAAACTTCACTGTCATTGGATTGATAATAACGATTGATGCGATCGCGAAACAGTTCCTATAGGGATAAGTGACCGATCGGCGAAAGTTCCTCCCGAAGATGGATACCTCATCAAATAGGAGCTTTTTTCGCGACAAACACCAAGCTAGACAACACCCTCTATTAAACATAACATCATTTACTATCCAACGAACAGGGATGTACGGGAAACCGAATATCAGCCCACTTTTAATGTGGGGATTAAGGTAGCATTAACAACAATAGGCAGGATATTGACATCGCCTTTGACCAAATTTTATACTGCATTCAAGAGGGAAATTCTTACCTTGAGAATGGTGATTTTCCCATCGCTATAACACATCTAAATATCGATCGGTGGCTGTGATTTTTTGGTAACGCTACTGTCGGTATTGCGTGACATAATATCCTATTTGGTCAAGATTCAGAGATGGTGGTTTTCTCAGATACCTGCAGGGGCGCGATCGCCCGAATCAGCGTCTGGGACGCGCGAAAGAGGGGAGAAACCCTGTTTTTCAAGCGATATCCCTCGCCCTCACTTGTCGTATGTTCCTGAAAAAACCTGGTTGATGCGTCCACTGTTTGAAAAAATAGGTTGCCCAATCGTGCTACAGAACATAGAGTTTCACCGATATAAATTTAATTAGCTGCCTGAGTTTTAAATGTGTTAATAAAAGGCGATCGCCTGAAAAAGTTGCCACAAGAGACTGCTACTGCGGGGCAGAGTATATGTAGCGTTCCTGCCAATTCCAGTCTAAGTAATAACCGTAACAAAACTTCAGCAGCAAATTATCAAATGACCCTATAAAGATCAAAGGAATACTCAAGGTTGATCGCCCTATATCCTGCAAACCTTAACTCCTAAGCAGTAGCAGCAGCTTCGTGGTATGTATCAAACGATTTCGCCTACAAAAAATTGGATGTTATGAAAGCATAATTTTTCCTAAGTTGGCAATTCCAGATGACAATCGGTGCGATCTTGGGGGCCGGGCCGCCGATGCTTGTAGCGATATGTTGGCCAGTTTTCATGCAGCTAAAATTATGCGATCGCAAGCAAAACAAAACCTAGAATTTAAAGCAGATGCCTTAACGGAAAGCATCTGCCGGTGGGAAGATATGAACGTTCGATTATTGCACAGCATCAGTCAATAGCCGAGTTAGGATATTCCGGCTGCTGAAGAATGGATTAGTTTCACAGTCAGCGATACTGGAATTGGAATCAAGCCAGAGCAAATTGAGAGAGTATTTCAAGCTTTTAGGCAAGCGGACGAGTCTATTACTCGCCGATACGGCGGTACGGGTTTGGGATTGGCAATCGCCCAGAAATTCTGTCAGATGATGCGGGGAGATATTAGTCGGGAGAACGAGTTGGGAAAAGTGTCAATTTTTACTGTATAATTGCCGACGATAGTCGCTGAAAAAGCAGCTAGTTAAAGAGGATTTGCCAACCAATAATTGCCAAGGCCAAATCTGCGATCGCGTGGCTGATATAACTCGACCAAAGCGAACGGTAAGTCAGATAAGAGTGCGACCAAATTATCCCGGCGGCGAAGACAGCTAAGGAGCCTAAGAGCACAGCCTGCCAGTCGCTGTAAGCTGCTATTACAAAAATGTGGTGGAGCGTGAAAAATAGCGAACTCAGAAATATTGCTTTTGTGCTCGGTATGAGAATCTCGCACTTGTTGCAGACAAACCACCGCCAAGTAAATTCTTCAATCAGCGAGTTAACTAGCACAAAATATGCTTCAACAATTAAGTAAATATTAGCGCTGCTAATACCTAATTGGTACGATTTTTCTTTAGCAACTACAGGATCGATCCAGTGCTGACCAAAAAGGCTATAGATACCCAGAATTACCGCAAACATGAATATTCCCCAAATAGATCCAGCCAGCAATTCTTGGCGCTTGGGCAGGGATAAACGCAGCTTTTTGCGATCGACAAAAACAGACCACGCGATCGGAAAAACCAACAACCAAACTTGACAAAAGACTGACAGTGTTTGTCCCCAGCTTCCAGGGGTAATATACAAGGCTGCTATGATACCAATACTAGCCGCAGGGACAAGCAGTGTTAGAGCCAATAGTGCTGTTTTGCGATCGCCCATATCCAGCATTTTGCACGATTTATTTGAAAATTGGATTAATATCAAAGGTAAAAAATTTGTGGCGGCGGACAGGTGATACCACTTTCAAAAAAAAATGCAACTGTAGGCCCGCGATCCAAACCCTTATGCAGTCAGTCATTCCCAATTCTTTAATCTAAAATATAAAATGGTAGGAGTTTTGTGCCGCTTATAAAAGTGGCGCGCCTTTGTGGCAACTAAAAATTGGTAAAATGGCGATCGCACGGACGATCCTACTAACCCGGAATTACTCTAAATCTACTCAGTTGTCTGCTTTCTGAAATCCGAGCGATCGTTCTATTTCATGTTCAGCACCATTTTGCAGCCAATCAAGGGGTTTTTCTGCTATTTGGGCGGGATTTACCCATATAATATCTTTAAGCGGAGCGACATCTACTGCTACTTTAGCAAAACTTTGTCTCACTTTGTTATCAAGTGAAATTACTGTGCGATCGGTAGCGATCGCAGCTTCCACCAACCGCAAATCTTTAACCATTACTTCCCGCTCTTTATCGCTCTCGGCTATTGCTTCTACTTGACACCACAAATCATTATCTACCGCGATATCGCAGGGACATAATTTCTTCTTGGCCACCATCCGGCGCAGCCATATACGAGCAGATTTTGATTGATGTTTGTTCCACTCATCTCTAATATCTGGAGTCATCACAACTCGGTGAGAAAGATCCAAGACAGCTTCGAGAAAATCCCGACAGTAAACCGATATGGGATAAATTGCATCTTCTCCACCAGCAGCACGCGCAACAGAAGCATCTATTACCAGGCGTTTAGAAACTTTATCTGCCATGTTAACGCTTCCACAAAACAGCTTCTGCTGCATCCAAATAGCGGTTTTCTAGATGCAAAGAAACATCGCCCAAATCTTCAGGCCAATCTCCAAAAGCTCCCGTCTCGTCTAAATCGGCACTGCTGACTTCTGTAACACCATCGTCGCGCCGTTTAAACCAGTGAAGTTTTACTAAATCCGGTAATATTTTACCCTCGGCAACTAATGATTGAACTGCTAAAAGCAGCAATTCGCTGTGAGTTTCTATAACTACTCGCACACCTCTATTTGCAGAATCAACTAAGATTTGTGCTAAAGCAACTTGAGCGCGAGGATGCAAGTGAATTTCCGGCTGTTCTAGGTAAACTAATTGTCCTGGTTCTGCTACAAGCAAGGCAACTAAAACAGGCAACGTTTGCGATACTCCCAAGCCAACATCAGCAATACTAACAGTATCGCTTGCACTCCCGCTGCGGGATAAACGACCTACTCGCAGTTCAATTTGTACGTCATTAATCTGTCTGGCTTCAACTTTCCAGTTAAGTCCTAAGAACTCTAAAGCTTGACCCAACTCGCTCAGTCGATCGTCTTTTGTTTCTTGCCAGTAATTAACTATACTAGCAAGATAATTTTCAAAAAGGCCCGGAAATTCACTGCTAACTCCTGCGGTATTGTAGGTGCGTTCTGGATTGCCTCTCAACCCCGGAACGTGGACTATGCGGCGAATATGTTTGGAGAAATTTGCCGAATAGGGTGAATCAAACAGACTGTCGCCAAATTGCAAATCTAAAAAACATCGGACATTACTCACGCTCACTCCTGCCGATTTTATCTCGATATTATCATACAATAAATTGTAATATTGAGCATAATATTCGGGAAGAATTTTCACCAATTCTTGATGCTGCATTCCGGGAAATATAGTAATAGTCTCACCACTGTTATAATTAGGAATACAGTAAGTCGCTCTAAAAACTTTAATTCCGTGCTTTGGCTGCTTTCTAAATAAGTTGATCAAAAAATTATCGTTATCTATATTCAGCCTGACAGAAAACTCATCCCTGTATTTTTCGGGAGACAGTTTAGACAATATCTGTTCTGCTGATGTAAATTTAACATTAGGCCCGTCAAGTTTCAAACCACCGGGGTCGTAAGGGGCTTCTAGCGTTTGCTTCATCAGCAATAGCGGCTGCATAATGCTAGACTTACCAGAACTGTTGGCACCGGCTAGAATTGTCAGCGATCGCACTTCAATCTGGCACTCTTCGTAAATAGACTTGTAGCCACAGACTGCAATTTGAGTAATTCCCTGTACAGGCTCTTCGTTCTCGGTTTCAAAGAAAGTGGATTGAGTCATAATATTATGTTGGTATTTGTGGCTCTAAATACCATAATATAATCTAATCCCTAGTAGCTGTGTATTTTGGCTGAATGACGATCGCAATTGACTTTGGAACTAGCAACACCGTCGTCGCTCGCTGGAATCAAGTCCTCCAGCAGCCCGAAACTTTAAAATTACCGGGATTGTCGGCAATCTCGGCTCAAAATCCGCCCCTAATTCCCAGTTTACTCTACGTTGAGGACGCTGCTCAAAGTAAAGTCATACTCGGTCAGCAAGTCCGCGACAAAGGCCGGGATTTGAGTGGAGATTCTCGGTTTTTTCGCAATTTTAAGCGGGGAATTGGCACTTCAGTTCAGGGTTTCGTGCCGGAACTTGACGGGAAACTTATTACTTTTGAACAAGTAGGTGAGTGGTATTTAAGCCAAATTGTAAACTCAATTCGCGAAGTGCCTTTGCCGATCGACTCTTTGATTTTTACAGTGCCGGTAGATAGTTTTGAAGCTTACCGCCATTGGTTGGGCAAAGTGTCTCAATCTCTGCAAGTAGAACAGGTGCGGATGTTGGACGAACCTACGGCGGCTGCTTTGGGTTACGGTTTAGCCGATCGCGAAAATCTGTTAGTCATTGATTTCGGAGGCGGCACACTCGATCTTTCTTTGGTGCGTTTGGACGCTTCATCCAACAAAAAGCCCCTCGGTTTTATTCTTAAGTGGGGCGAAAAGCTATTAGCTGAATCTTCAGCGCAAAAAACAAAAGTTGCCCGTGTTTTGGCTAAAGCCGGACAAAATTTAGGCGGTTCTGATATTGATAATTGGCTGGTTGACTATTTTGTTCAAACAAAAGGGCTGGCAAAATCTCCGATTACAACGAGATTGGCAGAACGGTTAAAGATTCAGTTGTCTTTAGTGAATCAGGCAGTTGAGGTTTATTTTGATGACGAAAATTTTGAGAGTTACGAATTAGAATTAGACCGATCTCGTTTTGAATTTATCCTCGGTGAACATCAGTTTTTTGACAAACTGGACGAGTGCATGAATCAAGTATTGCAGCAAGCGCGGCGCCAAGGCTTAGAAATTGGCGACATCGACGCAGTTTTGCTAGTTGGCGGTACTGTACAAATTCCCGCTGTGCAGCGTTGGGTGCAGCAATATTTCGATCCAGCAAAAATTCGCTGCGACAAACCCTTTGAGGCGATCGCCCAAGGTGCTCTGCAACTGAGTCAAGGCATAGAAATCAAAGATTTTCTCTATCACAGTTACGGAATTCGTTACTGGAACCGCCGCGACAATTGCCACAGTTGGCACAGTTTAATTAAATCCGGCCAGTCTTATCCGATGAGCGAACCCGTAGAATTAGTCTTGGGAGCTTCTTTAGAAAGTCAGCCAAGTATAGAATTAATTATCGGCGAATTGGGAGCGGAAACTGGCGGGACGGAGATATATTTTGACGGCGACAGACTAATTACTCGCCAACTCGCGGGCCAAACATCGGTACAGCCCCTAAATGATAAAGATGGAGCACGCAGCATCGCGCAATTGACGCCGCCTGGGTATCCGGGGAGCGATCGCATCAAAATCTTCTTCCGCGTTGACGAACAGCGCTTTTTGCGAATTACCGTGGAAGATTTGCTGACAAATCAAACATTGTTAGAGGATAAACCCGTGGTGCAGCTAAGTTAGGAAGAGGTTTTACAGGTAAGGTGCGCTTCGGCGCACCCTAGTGATTGCGTTCAAAACAAAGTGTTAGAAGCAGATGAACTACAAACTAGAATGTCCACTCTCTCCTGAACTAGAAAAGTATCGCGACAGAATCGAAGCTACCATTAAACCTTACATCGAAATTCAAACCCAGAATAATGATGAAGTTAATTGGTGGCAGAGTAAATTTGGGGGATTGCCCTATTTACCTAAAGGCTTTGAATATCCCAAAACTTGTGACGGTAAATATTTATTTTTGCTAGCGCAACTCAACTTTGATGAAATACCGCCTTTAGATGGTTTTCCCGATCGGGGTATCTTACAGTTCTATATAGCTGACGATGACCTATATGGTTTAAATTTGGACAATTCTGCCAATGCAGATAATCATACAATCGAAGACCAATTCAAAATAATCTATTTTCCTCACCCAGACTTCCGAGTTGAAAACATCATTACCAATTATGATTTTTTGCCGGAACCAGAATATTTTCCTGTTCAGGGCTGTTACGGCTTGCAATTTACTAAAAAATATGCGCCGATTAGTACCAATGACTACCAATTTACAGAACTTTTAGGCTCGGAAATTGAAGAGTTATTTATGAACTCTGAAATAGAGGATGAGTACCTAGAAATATCGCAAGCCGTCGGTCATAAAATAGGTGGTTATCCTGATTTTACGCAAGAGGATGTAAGAAAATATAGTAGTAACCCCGATCACAAACAAAAGCTAGACATTCTTCTATTGCAAATGGATACCGATTGCAATGAGAGAGTAGATATCATGTGGGGAGACACTGGTATAGGTAACTTTTTTATTGATGAATCAGCACTCAGAGAATTAGATTTTACTGAGGTTTTATATAATTGGGATTGTGCTTGAAGGCAGTATTGAAGTAAGGATCGCGAATTAAATAACTTACAATTTTAATTGTTATTGTGGGATGGGCGTCCCGCCCGTCCAAAAAGGACG
>NZ_JAUBOV010000183.1:0-2450 GCF_036700405.1 Microcoleus sp. T3_D1 | reverse complement strand
GTGCGATTCGTTTAACCTAAATGGGTAGAAATACTCAGGGACGGTTAGCCTAACCAATTGGTTAGGACAACTAAATATACATCTAGGTGCGGGATTCACAAGTCCCAAATCCCAGTCCGCAAGTGCAGCGGTAAAAGCATATCCCCTACCTTGACAGGTAGCAACTAACAAGGTAAAGCGGGGATAAAAGGCAGACTACTGGTAGCCGAAACTGGTAATTGTCAAGCAAGAGTTCATGTGCAGCGAAAGCAAAGATGTATCTGAACCATCGTTAACTTAGATGGTCTAACGGCTGAATCAGAATAAAATCGTTGCAAAACACGGTAAAGACTGGTTAAGACCAAGCCAAAAGGCAAGGATAGGGCATAGGCGATTGTGAACTCGACCTATAAGCACCGCCCATAAACCCGGTGGATAGCATCGCACTAAAAACTCAAAACAATGTGTATTTGGAACGAAGTAACTCTCATATATCTCTGGAATCAGGTCGATTCCCAGTAAGTAGCTAACGAATGATATACGAGAGAGGGATTGTATCAGAAGCACTAACGCTCTGTTGTAATGACAGAGATATGCAGACAGATACACGGTAACTTCAAGGATAGGAACACCAGTAGCAATGAATAAGTCTAAAACGCGGGACAACCCGACGGTGGAATGGAATCAAATCAATTGGCGAAGAGCAGAAAGATTGACGTTCAAGTTGCAAAAGCGTATCTATCGAGCAAGTGAGCGTGGCGATGTTAAAGCAGTTCGGAAGCTTCAAAAGACCTTGATTAATTCATGGTCTAATAAGGTGTTAGCGGTACGACGGGTCACACAAGACAATACTGGCAAACGTACAGCAGGTGTGGATGGTATTAAATTACTAACCCCGAAGCAGCGAATTAAGCTAGTAAGTCAACTTAAAGCAACTGGTAAATCACAACCGACACGTCGGGTAATGATACCAAAACCAGGAACCAATGAGTCAAGACCATTAGGTATACCCACAATGTACGACCGCGCTTTACAAGCAGTTGTGAAAGCAGCTCTTGAGCCAGAATGGGAGGCGAGATTTGAGCCAAACTCATATGGTTTTAGACCCGGTAGGTCATGTCACGATGCGATTGGAGCTATTTTTGACAGTATCAAACACAAGGCCAAATATGTGCTAGACGCTGATATTGCCAAATGCTTTGACCGCATTAATCACAAAGCATTACTTGACAAAATCAATACCTATCCGCGACTGAGAAAACAGATTAAGTCGTGGCTTAAAAGCGGGGTATTAGACCAAGGTGAAATCTTTCCGACCATTGAAGGTGCGCCACAAGGAGGGGTCATCTCCCCGTTATTGGCTAATATAGCCTTACACGGCATGGAAGAAAGAGTTAAGCAGTATGCGGAAACTTTGAAGAATAAAATCAGCAAAAGCAACAACCGTGACTCATTAAGTCTTATTCGATATGCCGATGACTTTGTGGTCATGCACAAGGATATGGAAGTTATAATAGCCTGTCAAAAGATAATTGCAGACTGGTTAAGTGACTTAGGCTTAGAATTAAAGCCAAGTAAAACAAAATTAACCCACACCCTCAACGTATATAATGGAAATGTTGGGTTTGAGTTTTTAGGATTTCACGTACAACAATATGAGGTAGGTAACTACCGAAGCGCCAAAAGCGCACGCGGAATACCACTCGGCTTTCAAACATTAATCACCCCGTCTAAGCCTAAAGTCAAAGCCCATCTGGCAAAAATTGAAGAAGTAATAGACACTCATAGCCATTCCCCACAATACGCCTTAATCAAAAGGCTAAATCTAATAATTAGGGGATGGTCAAACTACTACTCAACAGTCGTAAGTAAGGAAACCTTTTCAAGGGTTGATGACCTTACTTACGACAAGTTAAGAGCATGGGCGAGAAGACGGGGAAAAGGTAGCATCAACAAAGACAAATACTGGAGAACAGTAGGCGACAGAAATTGGTGTTTCAGCACAGAATCCGGTCTAGAATTAGCCCAGCACCAAGCAACGCCAATAATAAGGCACGTCAAGGTAAAGGGCAAGTCAACACCTTACGATGGTAACTGGATTTATTGGAGCAAAAGACGCGGAGAATACCCTGAAACACCAACAAGAGTGGCAACACTGCTTAAGACACAAAAAGGTAAATGTACCCACTGTGGTCTGTACTTCACACCTACAGACACCGTAGAAGTTGACCATATCCAACCCCGCTCATTAGGCGGTAAGGATGAGTACAAAAACCTCCAACTTCTACATAAACACTGTCACGACACAAAAACGGAAAATGACGATTCCCTGGATAAGGACTATCATAACAATCCGTTTTGAATTGTGTCCATAAAAGGGATGAAGATATCAAGGAGCCGGATGCGGTGAAAGTCGCACGTCCGGTTCTGAAGGAGAGGTAGGAGTGGTAACGCTCCTATCGACTCTAACA
>NZ_JAUBOV010000069.1:0-42110 GCF_036700405.1 Microcoleus sp. T3_D1 | reverse complement strand
TTCGTTGAATCCCTCTGTCAAATGTCAAGCCAATCTTCTTGACAATGACATCGAAATTAAGATGCGATTACCCTGCCCAGTGCATTACCTTCACCTGAGCGGTATCCGATTATGTGTAGTATTTCCCGACTACGGTTTTGATACTTAATTGCTTTGCGGTACTTACCTTGTGTAGAATAAAGAAGTCCTAAGTTATTCAGAGCAGCACCTTCTCCCTGATAATCGTTGTTTTCCCATGCAATAACCAAACGCTGCAGAAAGCAATTTATGGCTTTATCATAGCCTCCCAGCCGGAAGTGAGAAAGCCCCAGACTGTTCAAAGCAGCACCCACTGTTTGAAAGTCTTTAATTCCTTGAGATTCCTTCAAACACTTATCATAAAAGTCAATCGCTTGTCGATAGTCCCCCTTAGCATAATGTAAATTGCCCAAACCATATAAGAAAGTAGTATTTAATTCTGGACTAGGAGTGTTTAACAGCTTGTTGTACAGTTCAGCTAATTCTGGATAGTATCCCCAGCTAAATAGTTGATTGTGTAATTCTTCATTAAAAAAAATGCGAATCGAGCTGATTGCGATGGCTCGTTTCCAGTCTTCTACTTCGCAAATATGGTGAAATGCTTCCAAATATTTCTGCACCTTCTTTAAATTGTCAGCATCACGAGGTAGTTCTTCCTCATCAGTAAGGAAATTTTCTACAGCTATGTAATGGTCTAGTTGCTCAATTGGTACTTCATCTAAATTAATTTCCAATCGAGAAAGTAGCAATTGACTGGGCGTATTTGAGTTCATTATTTTTGAATTTATTAATAAAATATCTGATTAATTTAAACCTTAATTGTTGATAACTTTAATGCCTCCATACGAAACTGATAAGCTAATTCATCAAGACATTGTATTTGACAAACATCTACTAAATTATTAAGAGCTACAATCTCATCGTAACGAGCGCCAATTTCTCTAAAAATATTTAGTGCTTCCTTCAAGTTTTCCATTGCTTCTGAATATTTTTCTAATGCAATTTGCGTACTACCCAAATTACATAGTGCTCCTCCTTCACCAAAGCGATCGCTAGTATTTCTTGAAATATTTAACCATTTAAGATAGCAACTCATTGCTTTTTGCTTTTTGTTTAATGAAGAATAGGCATTACCTAAACCACCTAATGCTCTACCTTCTGTTAAAGGATCTCCTATCTCTCTGGCAATCTTCAAACATTTTTTGTGAGACTCAATTGATTGACAATAGTCGCCTATAGAACAGTAGGCAATGCCGATATTGCCTAGCGCCATAGCAATAGTTGAGCGATCGCCAATTTGTTGTGCTATTTTCAAACCCTTTTGATGATATTCAATAGCTAATTGGTATTCTTCAAGAGATTGATAAGCATTACCGAGATTACCCAGTGCCATTGCTTCTCCTTCGCAAGTACCAATTTGTTTAGCAATAGTTAAACTCTGTTGATGATACTCAATTGCTTGGTCATATTCACCCAGGGAATCGTAGCTATTGCCCAATCCACCCAATGCTATTTCAACGCCTGCAAGATAGTCAATTTGTCTGGCAATAATTAAGCTTTCCTGGTAGTAATCAATTGCTTGGCGGTAGTTACCTAAAGTGTGATATGCATTACCAAGATTACTCAGTGCCATTGCTTCTCCCTGAATATCACCCATTTCCCTAGCTATAGCTAAATCCTGCTGATGGTATTCAATGGCACTGGTGCAGTTTCCTAATGAGAAGTAGGCATTACCCAAATTGCTTAGTGCTGTTCCTTCACCACCACGATCGTTAAGTTCTCTTGCAATGGTCAAACTCTTTTGATGGTAATCAATTGCTTGTTGATAATCCCCTAATGAATCGTAGACATTGCCTAGATTACCCAAAGTTTTTCTTTCTCCCGCAAGATCGTCGATTTCTCGTGCTATTGATAAACATTGGTGAAAGTAATCAATAGCTTGATGATAGTTACCTAAATCATGATTGACAATGCCTAAGCCATTCAAGCAAATAGCATTCCATCGGGGAGTTAACTTACCTAAAAGTTTGCTGTAAAGTTCAAGTGGTTTACTCGAGTATCCCCAACTTCGTAGTTGATTGTCTAAATCTTCCTGAGTGGATGTATCAAGAGGGAAAGAAATTATTTCACTGGCTTTTTCCCAATCTTCCACTTCACAAAGATGGTGAAATGCTTCCAGATAGTGATTCACCTTTTCTAAATTCTCTACATCAAGCGGTAGTTCATCTTCATCAGTAAGAAAATTTTCTACTGCTATGTAATGGTCAAGTTGCTCAGTTGGTACTTCATCTAAGTTGAAGCCCCAACTAG
Source organism: Microcoleus sp. T3_D1 (assembly GCF_036700405.1). Lineage (NCBI taxonomy): Bacteria > Bacillati > Cyanobacteriota > Cyanophyceae > Oscillatoriales > Microcoleaceae > Microcoleus > Microcoleus sp. T3_D1. The sequence continues at coordinate 39,782 of NZ_JAUBOV010000069.1, read as the reverse complement.
CATAGAGCAATTTGCCAGGTTCTTTCAAACTATTTGTCATTTTGCTTACTCTCCTGTTTTGAGACTTTGCAATAATTGGTTACGATGTTCGATCGCCACACTACGAATCAAATTGTGCTGTCCTAAAACCCGCTTCTTATTGTGGTTTAACGATGCCTCAACCAAAAAGCGATTATCGAGTTCCTCTATAGCTCTAATTAACCGATCCTTACTACACTCCTGTTGTTCTAAACGCTTCAGCCAATGAACTAAATGCTTTAGCCAATACTCTTCTTTTTCTGGAGCGCGATACACCGAAGCTGCACAAATTAAAATGTAAGCATCCTTCACATCTCTTGCCAAGCGATTAAATGCTTTTTGCAATTTTTGTTTATTTACTTGGTCTCGCACTTGCCGAGTTAGCTTATGTAACTCCCATTCATCTTTTTCTCCCATATTTTTTCCTTGCTCTGCTTCCGCTAAAGCTTTTTCTACTTCTTCTATCTTTTGGCTTGTATTTTCGCGCTCATCATTCCAGTATGCCTGCACATCCCCATTGAACGGCTCACTCAAAATCTCCCCAATAATTACCCGTAACACTAGAGGATGTCCTTTGTAAGCTTTTCCAATTCGCAATAACAGGGGTCTATCGGGTGAATCCTCACTCACATCTAACCCCGTTGTCTCGAATAAGGCAACCTGTTCTGAGTCAGTTAATCCATATAAGATTTGGCGATGCCAAAAATTTCGGTACCGGGAATCTACCAACTTAACTGGCAAATCTTGTGAAGTGATAATTAAACGACTATTACAAGATTCTGCTGACAATAAGTTTAAAAAGAATTTCTCCCACCACTCATCAGCAAAATCACCCCAGCCTTCTGCTTCATTTCCTGTCAGCAGTCTTTCGAGAGAATCAATTAGTACCAACACCTGATTCTCCCGCAGGTATTTTGCCAATCTATACAACAATAGTTCCGGTTTTTTCTCCTCTGGTGAAAGTCTCTCTCCCCACTCCTCCAACCATCTAGCCGCAACACTCGCAAAATCTGTGGCTTTGTCTTCATTATCAAAGTTCGCTCGCCGCAACCTGTTCTTCCAATCTCCATCTAACCAGTCTTGTAACTCCACCGCCAATTTTTCAGCCAAAGCAGTTTTACCAATTCCGGTAAGTCCCAAGATGAGTAACAGGCGAGATGTCCCGCGAAGCTTCTGACCCAGTTCGGCTAAAAGCTGCTCTCGACCTACCCAAGCATCATCATAGGCATAAAAACCTTGTGGCGGGGCCGAATCCACATTATCTTGGCTTGGAGTGTTTAAGTCAGCAATTTCTTGCCAGTCCAGCCCTAACCTGTTACAAAATTCTAAAAAATTATCATAACTAACAGGTTTGCCATTGACGAAGTTGACAACTGTGGAGCGACTGTAAACCCCTACCTCTGTACCTAAGTCTGTCTGGCGTAGCCCATTCCGCTTAAGAGCCTCTTTGACTCTTTGGATCTTGCTTACAGAAACTCTGAGCGATCGCAACATAGCTTACTTCAGTAAAACTACTCATATAACTGTTTCTATACTAACCGTTAGAAATCAGTCAAAAGTCAGTCATCAGGTCGGTCATGCTCAAACATACGCTCAGTCAGCACTTTCGGAAGATGAGAGTGTAAAGCTTTGAAGGACGAGTTAATCAATGTCTCAACCCCAAGTTACCCACACTGACCTATCTGGAACAGTAACTCTACCCGAAGTGCCGCCTATCCGCACAGGTGAACCAACGATCGCGATACCAACCGACATCCAACCAACTATACCGCCGCAGTATTGGGGTACTGAAACTGGACTCATTTTAGCGATCGCTATCTTAATCCGCTCTGTTGCCTCGCTGGTTCAGGTACTAACCCCACTGATGTTACAGCTACGACAAAGGTCAGGTTCTTCTAAGAGGTAATACCCGCCAGCAATAAGCGTAAGTTGCATCCTTCACACAGGGGATGCAACTTTTTGTAAGAAAGAACAGATCGCGATTGTTACTGAAAGCCAGAAAAAGCTTTATATTTTAACCCTTCTATTTCCTAATATTTCCTCTTGTTTCCTAATATCTCCTACTTCTCCCTAATATTTCCTAAATTTTCCTCCAAATTTCACAAATCTTAATTAAATTAAATTAACTATCGCTGCTATTTAATAGATTTTTTGTACTCCGACACCTCTTGAATCCTCCTAATTAGTGCGCTAGTCGCATAGCAAGCCATGTCAATTAGACGTAAGAGGGGGGTAAAAATGAGTAAATCGCCCAAACCGCCCACTTGTCAGAATTTGTGCAAAGGGCAACGACATATATTCGCTTCAGCAGAAGTGGCTGACGGATACCTCTCCTCTGGCTACCGCCAGTATTGGGGCGCTCACTTGCTCTTAAAATTGACCAAATGCCACAAAAACACTACACGCCCACTGAAATATCGCATCCAACCAATACTACGGCCCCTGAACCGAATGCGATCGCCCTGCCTGACCATTGGGTGCAACCGGATTTTAACTTTGGGGATGCAGTGACAGACAATGAAGAATCTTATATCGTCATAGGTTTGGCAATGGACACACACTTGGACATTTGGAAATACCTGTGTCGCCGCCGCGATAACACAGAGCGATTCTTCTGGGAATATCAACTCAGACTTGCTTAAACTCCCAGCACGAAATATTAAGACTTTGTTGAGCGACGGCGATCGCAAACTAAGAGCCGTCCTCAACAACAAAGCACGATTGGCTGTAAATCATACTCAACAATGATGCAATTTACAGGCTTAAAACATCACAGTCAAAAGCTACAAGCAATCCAGACAGCAGTATCCACCCTCGAATCAGCCATCTGGATGATAAAAACTGCTCTAGTAGCTTCTCACTAATGCAACTTGTGACCGAATAAAACATAAACCGAAAGAAACAGGCTCATCTCCAACAGAATTGCTGACAATTGAATCAATGAAAGCAATGGATGAATCACCGCTCAAACCTAATCCCTTGCTGTTCAACTTAGCCTTAATAAACCATTAGTTAGCCCTAGAGAATTGATGTGCTTACAACTGCAACTCTCCCCAAAAACCAACTTTCCAAACCAAACGGAAAAACTGAAGTCGTCCGAGTGCGTCTAACCACCTTTGAAAAGGCAGATTTAGTGAAACGTGCCGCAGAAGCAGGTGAAAAAAGCCTGTCTGACTACTTGCGTAAACGCGCTTTTAGCCTTGACCGCACAGTCCCCGCTATCAATGAAGGAACTTGTGCCCAACTGCGAAAAATGAGCACGCACATTTGCCAAATGACCAGGGGTGTAGAGACAGCAGTAAAAGCAGGACAGTTACCCAAACAAAGCCTAGAAGTTCTGCAAGAATTCAGCAGAATGCTAGGCGAGTATCACCAAGAACTAAGAGGCAAAGTCAGAAAAGAACTTTTGAGCGAAACCCGCGAACCAATACCCCCGCTTGTGGATTACCAATAAAGCGATCGCGCAACTAGCCAATAGTCCTGTTTGACAATCTAAAGCACTGCTTAAAGTTCAATATCGAACCTAACAATCGCATCTAATTTCCTCGTATGAGGTGAGAAAAGATGGCTGCAAAACTCTCAACTAAGCCCAACTCCAAAAGACAATTTTCTGCCCCAAAGCGTACTTGGTCTGTCCTAACAGCCACAGAGCCCAAACACGTCAAAAAACTAGAACACATTCAGGAAACCCTCGATGCTGCCATAGAAACAATCCAAGAAGAAGGCGGCATTGAGGACTGGGAAGAGTTCAAAAATTTCGTTGAATCCTTCAACAAACGACCCGACAGAATCAATGAATCTGGCAATCACAAAGCTAGTGTCAGCATGGATTTAGTTACTGAAGGAAAAGGAGGTGAGGTGTCTGGCTTTGTTTTCTATTTAACTAAAGACCCCAGCCAGAGAACTAGCGGTGTCTATTTAGTTAAAAATTTGAAACAAGCTGACGTTGAAACCAAAGACAATAACAATTACTATACTCCATCCCAAATTATGGACTTAATCGGGCTGGATGCCAGTGATGAATTAGAGGAGGACAGCATTTCCGAAGAATTTGATGAAGAACTAGATGATGAATTGGAGGATGATTTAAGCGATCTAGAAGAAGATGCAGACATTCCCAGCCACAATACGCAAACTCGCAAGTCATCGCAGTCCAAACGCCAGCTAGGAAAGTCAGTAGCTTCTAAAAATGCTACCAGCAGAACGCAAAAAAAGGAGGAAGAAGATAATATTGAAGAACTACTTTCTGATGATGAGGATGCTCCTATCCCCAATGGTGTATTGGGCAAGATAGCTAAAAATCGCAGCGTTCAAAATCCGAATGATAACGGACAAATCAAGCAAAAAGTGGCTGAACAGCCCGAAGCAAAATATCCCTTACTCGACACCCTTGAAACTGTTTTAAAAGAAACCGAACGCCAAGGTGCAAGTGTCGCTTCTATGGGAAGCGAAATTAACGGATTAACCGTAAGTGGCTTAACCGTTCAAACTGCCTCTTTAATGGGTCTACTTGGAGCAAAGAGTATTGGGGAGCTAATTGATTACATTGAACAAGCGAGGGAAAAAGAACAAGCAGAAAAACTCGAAAAAATTCTCGAACAAATTGACTCATTAAACGATCGCGCCGACCGAGTTGCGACTCGTGCTAAACACGCTGATGTCATTTCCGGCATAGAGGCGATAGATACACGCACTGAAAAACTTGCTGAACGGGCTAAGCAGGTATTAGAACCGCTTGCTGCAACTGAACCAGAGGAATTGGAAACGAGCCAGCCTCAGAGAAGCAATCGCGACATTGAAGCCAAGGTCACCGAGGGAATTAAAATCAGCAATCCCGAAACCAAGGCAGCTAAAATTGGCGAAAAGATTGGCGATCTAGAGAGCAAGCTCAACCCAAAATCCCAGAAATCTAGGCCTTTACAGCTCGATAAAGATACCAGCATCAGCGAACAGTTAGACCAAATTCAAGACTATCTAGGCAACCTCTCAAAGAGGTTGGAGCGCCTTGAAAGTATCGTTGACAAACTGGAACATAAAATGACCGTTCAGATGCCTGTTGAGTCAGAATTTAATCCTAATTCACAAGGGCCAGAAACTCGTCAGAAAGTTCAGCCCACCGTTACTGCACCTAACAGTATAGACAAGGAGGAAAGCGAACCAGAGGATCTTCTTAGCAAAATGGTAACTCAAACAAAAGTACAGCAGCAGCGAGAAGCTGTAGCAGATTGCTTGGTCAATTATGCTTTCGCTACGGGGCAGTCTCCCCGATCGGGAATTGCTTTTGATGGTGGCGGCAGCTTGTATGTAACTGGTGAAAATAACGAAGTTAAAGTTGCCGTCAAAGGCAGCGATAATACCGAAATTTTTGCCGGAACCAAGAATGGCGAACGCTGGAAATTTGAGCCGGATCGGGACAAGCTAACTCCAGAAGAAAGAGAAGCCATTTTCAAATTGCCTCAGTCGGAAGAAGAGTACAACAAACTAGCAACTGCCCAGGCTTTAGTTGAAAAGTTTCAGGACACCTTCCCCAAACGCTTTAGCGGGGAAAAAGATCCAGTGTTTCCTTGGAAAGAATCGCGTCGCGAAGACGGCACGACCGGGGCAGTCAAATACGAATTTGAAATACTGGATCTGCCTGACGGGTCAAAACAATTGATAGGAACTGACCCCCGCCAAGGTGACGCACAAGTGTTCGATGCCGTTCTGGTCAAAGGAAAGCCACCAGACGTTCGACAGTGCCACATTGCTGTTGAAGAAATGGAGGCTGTAGTCGGCTCCCCAGAGCCACAAAAAACCCAATCTAGAGAGTCTCACGCATCTAAAGACTACAACTATACCTCGCCAGAACGCAAAGAACAATCGCAAGAAGACAGCAACGAATTGCAAGCTTAAACCACTTTGAGGACAAATCCAATGCAAAACGATTACTTACACAACAACTACCGCTCTCATGGCGATCGCACCAGCGTTGCTAACCAAAGCATTATCCACAAACGCCGCCGCCATTTTAGCAAATTCATGCGTAAATTCAAACTCAATAACGCCGATTTAGCCTTCATTGCAATTTGCCTAATTGCAGCCATTTATCTAACTCTTGTCCAGCCCTTATTTGTCAGCGTATTTAGCTGTGCATCTCTGGTGTTCTTCGGACTATGGCAAATTACCCGCAGCATTCCCATCCTCGAAAAACTGCTGGGCAGCAAAATTCGCTTCTGGCACTTAGCCGTTGCTGTCATCACAGTAACAATGTTCCTGAATAACTTTCAGACCCCAGCCCAAGCCGTTTTTCTAAGCGGTCTCCAAGCATTTATGACCAATCTAGCAACCGAAGCTGGAGCAGCCGGAGGAGGAACAGCCATTGACGAATCAACAATCGCTTTAATTTTCAATGCCATTCGAGGCATATTTCTCTTGCTAGTAGCCGCCGCAGCTTTATTCGCTTACAACCAAGCGCAGCAAGGCAACGATTGGCGGCCAATTGTCACCCAAATTGCCCTCGCCTTCGGCATTGTAATTGCCATAGACGTAGTAACGTTCTTATTCGTCGGCGACGGCAGCGGTACTACAGCCGGCTTGGTTCCCAACCTGCCACCGCTGGGAGTAATTACAACTTTGACCTTTTAGAACTAAAAAAAAGGAGTCACCAATGGCTTTACGAGATCCAGAAAAAGACTTTATCAGAGTCAATAAAATCCTGGGCAAACAAGCAAGTATCGGGTTCATCCCTGCCAATCAAATTCTACCTTGGTGCTTCTTAACCGCCATTGCCTACACCTTAACAATGGGTCTATTTAGCCTGGGATTGGGTTGGTTCTTCACTGTCTCGCTTTGGCTGATTGTAAGCTGGTGGCTCCTCACAGGAAATCAACCCCACCTCTTTACTGACAAATTCCGCAAGCCCCCCGGAGATGAGTGGTGTAGCGGCGACAGCTTCTATATTTCTCCCATCTCTTCCCTGCGCCCTCCTAGCATCCAAGGCAAACCTTACGATTCACAAATCCGCATCAAATTGAAACCCAAAATTGTACCCAATCAATATGGGGGAAGGAGCAAATTTATGCCTTTCCAAAATGAAATCAACCTCTGTTGTTTGGTAGAAATTGAAAAAGATGGCAGACAAGTGTCTGGGATGCTTCTCAATAACGGGACTAGCTACCAACTGGTATTTGGATTCCGCCTCCGAGGACTTCACAACCTACTATTCAGGAACGAAGTATCAGCATTTGCAGCTTCTCTTGAAGAAGGAATGAAAGACATCCCACCCAGTGAAAAAATCACTTTCTGCACCGGTTGTTACAGTAGCGATGCTGCTCGGCAAAAAGAATTAGAACAACTAGCTGACACCGCTGAACTCCAACCCGTATCTGTACTGCTCCGAAATGAACAGCGCCGCCTCCAACAACAAACTAATCAAGGCACTAGACAAGTATGGGAGCAAATTGCTTTCTGTACTTGGACGGCCGATAACGAAGGCGAAACCATCTCCAGAGATTTCATTGGTAAAGCCATTGATGGAGTCAAAAAATTGTGCGATTCCATTGTGGAAACCATTGCAGGCAACACCAGAATTTACAGAGAGCAATTTTACACCAAGCTGCTCCTCAACTCTTTTGAACAAGGATTCCTCCGCTGGGAAATTCTCCTGAACACCAAAATGGGGCTAGAAATTAGTCCTATGAATTCCTCAGAACTTTGGGAGTGGCTGTGGCTGCGATTTAACAGCAGTAAACCACCGCAAATCCCTCAAATTGTTAAACTTGAAGAAACGTCTTCTGGCTATCAACTCAGCGAAATTAAGACAACTGACAAACACATTTGTACAGTTTTAATTGAAGGAACGAATGGCGTATCCTCCTGCCCCGAACACCGCAAGACCAACAACCGCGTCTATCTCACCGGCAAGGGAAAAGAATGCGCTGTTCTGACAATGTATGACGCGCCCGCAGGCTGGATTAATACCCGCCAGCAATTGAAATGGATTTGGGAGGTGATGTCCTCAAGCTACGTCCGCGATACAGAAGCTTGGATAGAAATTAGCGCCGGAAATTCCCTTGTAATTAATGATAACTTAGCCAGACAAGCTAAAGGAGCAAAAGCCGCTAGTAGCAGAGCGATAACTAAAGGGCAAGGGCGGGATATTGGCGCTGAAATTAAACAGGAGGAATCTTTTGATGCCCAGCGCCGGCTTTACCAAGGAGCCGTACCCCTCAATGCAGCCGTTGCCTTTTTAGTGTACCGAAACACAGCGGAAGAATTGAGCCAAGCCTGCAATGTACTCTCTAATAGTTTTGGAACTGCGAAAGTCATCCGCGAACGGAACGTTGCCTGGGATATTTGGCTGCAATGCCTGCCCATTACTTGGAAATGGTTGCTGCATAGCGGTTCATTTTTGAGCGAACGCCGCCTCACCCTCGACACTGAAACTGCTGCTGGAATTCTGCCACTAACAGTTCCCCGCGATTTGGATAAAAAAGGAGTTGAATTTATTACCCATCGAGGCGGAAAGCCAATTTTTATTGACTTGTTCTACAACCAAATTAGCCGCGCTTTAATTACTGGCGAATCTGGTTCAGGCAAGAGCGTTTTGGGGTGGCGTTTTACCGCTGAAGCTCTGGCGAATAATATCCCTGTTGTCGGGATGGACATCAGCAGCGGGGGTAACAGTACCTTCAAAACCGCGATCGAACTTTTGGGCGACCAAGGCGCATATTACGACATCAGCCAAGGGTCTAGCAATTTAGTAGAACCGCCAGACCTTCGCAAGTTCGACAAAGCTGAAAGAGAACGGCGGATGGAATCTTGGAAAGAATTTATCCGCAAAGCTGTGGTGGCGATCGCCATGGGCAAAATTCACAACCCCCACCTAGCCCAGCGAGTAGATTCAATTATCCTACGAATGCTCGATATGTACCTCAGAGACCCAGAAATCATCGCCCGGTACAACAAAGCATTTGAAAAAGGTTGGCAATCTCCCGAATGGCAGCAAATACCAACTCTCCAAGACTTACTAAGGTTTTGCAGCAAAGAAAGGCTCAATCTTAAGTCCTTTGAGGAGTTAGACAGACTAGCCATCAATCAAATCCTCAGCCAAGGAAATGCTTTGCTAACATCCCGCTTAGGAAAAGCCATCGGTCAGCCCAGCACATTTTCCCCTGAACCGGCTGTTAAATTCTTCGCCCTATCGGGACTTTCTAACGAACAAGATGCCTATTTAATGGCAATTAACGCCCATGCTGCTTGCATCCGCAACGCTCTTTCTCACCCCAAAAGCTTATTTATTGGAGACGAATTGAGCGTCCTACTCAAAAAAGATGGTTTTGCATCAGTTGTCGGCGAACTTTGCGCCACTGGCAGAAAAGATGGCATAGCCGTCTTGCTATTAAGCCAAGATTTCGATGCCATCTGCGAATGTTCCGCAGGAGCACAAATTCTGCAAAATATGGTCTACCGAATTACCGGCAGAATCACCAATTCTGGAGTAGCAGCCGCTCACAAATATTTAGGGTACGACCCGCAAATTATCAGTTCCAATGCCACAGAATCTTTTCTACCCAGAGCTGCTGACCTCTACTCCTGCTGGCTAATTGAGAAAGGAGGAAGATTTTGGCGATCGCGATTCTACCCCGGAGAGATGATGTTGGCATCAATTGCTAACAATCAAAATGAAAAAGAAGCCCGAGATCGCATCATGGCTCAATATCCTCCTACCCTCAAAGGGCAGCTTCAAGGGCTAAAGCATTTCACCCAAGAATACATTGCAGCGGTGAAAGAAGGAAAAGGCTTCGACCACATTGGTCAAAATTTAGAAATTGCCACCATAGCTGCCAATCCTCAGCCAAAAGTAGCATCCGACGTTCACAGCAACAAGTCTCAAGTTTTTGCAAAAATCCCCAAATAACTGCCATGAAATATCAACTTCAATTAATGCAGCAACCTGCTACAAAACTAGCAGCAGTTTCCCTGTTAGCCAGTTGGGAATTAATCGTTCAAGTCAGGCCAAGTTTAGCTCAAACAACTCCTCCTTTCGTACCCGGTACACAAGAAGCGACTGTAAAAACTCCAGCCCCAAGCGTTTTCGTACCCGGTACACAAGAAGCGACTGTGAAATCTCCAGCCCAAAACATTTTCCTGCCAAGTACACAAGAAATGACCGTGAAACCTCCAACCCCAACTGCGGGAAGTTTCTTAGCACCCATTCAAGATGTTTTCAAACAAGTCAACGATTTTATCGGCGACATCCAAGGTTTCGTGCAAAACGAGCTATTTGGCTCCTTAAACGAACTCCTTTCCTCCTCTATCGGAGCTATCCAAATTCCCGATCTGAGCCAAGTCAGCAGCCAAATTATTAAAGCTCCAACATCCCAGACAGAAGGAACAAAACTGTCAGATTTACTCGAAACTAAATCGAGCAAATTAGACGGCCAAGGTTCGTATAACATCATGTCTGACTTAGACGCTCAAGCTCAGCGCAGCGCCGCTATCGGCATAGCTGACGGAGCAACCCTCAGCAAAGAAGCTCAAGAAAACAGCTTCCAAGTATTAGAAGCCACTCGACAAGATACCGAACAAAACATCCAATTGGGCGAAGAATCGCAGAGCCTCGATGTTACTCAACAAATTCTCCAAAACCTCTCGCAACAGACCGCATTGAGTGCACAAGTTCAAATGCGAAATTTACAGGAAGCTCAGCAAGCTCGCACAGATCGAGCCATTAATAACGTGCTGCTATCGCAAGCTGCTAAGGAAATATCCGCGCTCAATACGGGAGAGCGCCGAGGCAGCACTGCGTCTGGAAACCAAGCCAGCTATCAGGCGGGAATGTTGATGCTCCCCGGCGGCGGCTACTTGGGAAAACCGAGTGGCAGCAGCACAACCCCGATTTCAACTAACAGATTTGTCGCTCCCAATTAATGCTCCTAGCAGTTAAATTGAATCCGCAATTCTTGGCATAGTTTTTGTACCGAATAACCGCCTTATCAAATACAAAACTGAAGTTTTTTCGAGGAAAAATGAAAGAGTTTCTAGCACAAATTACACCACCGACGAGTGGTGCAGAAGGGTCAGCCTTGGACATCGTTAGCGAGTCAATTAACCTGGCTAAGACTACCTCAGAATCTTGGGACAAAGTTTGGATTAGCACGATTGACCCAATCGCTTCTGGGCTATGGGTCGGTCTAGTATCCCTCGGCATCACCCTAGCAGCCATCAGCATCCTGTTCTTAACTCTAAGCAGCGGGAAAGACATTATCGAAAAGCAGTCATGGTCAGAACTGGCAGCACTGTTCGTCTGGCCGCTCGTCATCATGCTGTTCCTCGGCGCTAACGGCAAATTGCTAGCCAATACCGTCATTTTTACCAGGAGTTTTGCCTACAGACAAGTCCAGAGTGTCCTAGAAGCGCAACTAGGAGAAATGACATTTAGGGACGCGATCGCCAATGTCACTATCAGCAATATCGGCCGCCAACAACTAGAAAATCTCTACGGTGAATGCCGAAATAAAGTCGGACAAGAACTGCTAACCTGCTGGAATTCCAAGCAAGAAGCTGCTCGGAAAATTGTTAGCGAAGCTGAAAGGCAAGCCGCCGGCTCAGCCCCTCTGCAAGCGCTGCGGGCTTTTGGTGAAACCCTCTGGAATAATAGCTTGCTCGGTGCTGCTCAAGATGCCACGACTTTTATAACTGACCCCGGTTCAGTGTTTCGAGAAAAAGCAATACCAATCATCCGATTCATTCTTTATAGCATCCAGTGGGCGTTTGTCAACATCCTTGAAGCAGCCCTTTTACTAACAGCATTCTTTTCGCCGATCGCGATGGGGCTGTCGCTACTTCCCTTGCAGGGCAGGCCCATTTGGGCTTGGGCAACTGGATTTCTGAGCTTATTTGGTGTCCAACTTGGATACAACATCGTTGTCGGGCTAGCAGCCACCGTGCTAGTCAATTCTGGAGCCGAATTAGCCAGCGATGTCGCCTTCCTCTTTTTCATCAGCATTTTCGCACCCGGCTTAGCCCTATTAATCGCCGGCGGCGGCGGAATTGCCCTATACAACGGCATTGCTAGCAATGCTAAACAACTCGTCGATGTTTTGAGCAATGCCATAGGAGCAGCCGCTAATTTGGCGATGAACAAAGGATTTAAGTAATGTCACTAATTACCAAAAGATTTTATGAAGCTACAAAGATTTTCACAAACTGCATTGTTGCCAGAAGCTAAAAATCTACTGGCATTGTGCTTCCTCATCCTAACTGGAGTAAATATCCTCGCCCTAATTCTGCACCTCTTCGTCGCGTACCGAATCAACTCGGTAGCTGCTATGAAGACAACGCAAGTCCAGCTAATCAACGGTCAAACTTACTACGTAGCAGAACGAGATCGGTTTTTTCGGTATCCCTCAGTCATCCAAAATTTTGTCAAAAATTGGGCCGAGTTAACCTTCAACTGGGACAATAAAATACCAGGAACTAACGATACAGATTCAGGGATTAAAGTCAATTCCAAACGAGTTCCTACCAGCACTTATTTTGCTTCGTTACTCCTAGAACCCAATTTTGGCAAAGCTTCTCTCCCTGACATCGCTGAACTCGTCCCCAATAAAGTTTTTACGGGTCAATTGCGAGCAACTGTCATCATTTCTTTTTTATCTGAACCCAGAGAAGTCCGTCCCGGCGAATGGGAAATTGACATGATTGCCACCCGGTTGCTTGTAGATCGCACGTCAGGAATCGATCAAAGAATTCCTTTCAATCGCACTTTCCGAATCAAAGCAGTAGAAATCCAAACCCCGCCGCTAGGTAGCCAAGCCTCAGCTTTTGAACAAAAAGTTTATGAGCTTCGCTCGGCCGGCTTAGAAATCAACAAAATTACCGAATTCAAACCCAAATAATCGGATAAAAATCGAAATAATAGGAGATAAAAACATGATTGAAAAAGAACTTCAAAATGGGCGCGAATTTGATGGCGAACCCGATGAAATTGAAGAAGGTTCCTACAATACGCCACCTAAAAGCACAACTAGCCATCCTTTTAATGGCAACAATTCCTCTAATGAAGCCAATAACTTTTCCCACAGTTTTAATGGCAACAACTCCTCTAATGAAGCCAATAACTTTTCCCACAGTTCTAACAGTTTTCAGGCAGCTAACGCTCCTGATGGCGCTGGCAGCAATGGTAAAAAGACGTTCGGCTTGCGCTCAGTTGAGCCGTTGAGCCGTGAGGAGGAAAGAGAATTAGCTGGACATGACGGAGAAACCGATGAATTATTGACCTCTGAACACAGAATTAAACAGGACAACGAAGGAGCAGAAACTCATCCTGTTTCTGAGAAGCCCGAAGTTCGGACGTTTTCAGTATTAATGGGTACTGGCGCAGTTCTCGGAATCTTGGGATTCTTTTGGTTTGTCTTCTTTGCTCCTAAACCCGTCCGCCAACAGGCAAAAACGACAAACCCTAAACCTGCTCAAGTTTCTGAAGACGAGTCAGGAGAACTAAAAAGCCGACTGGCTTTTCAAGATCAGCAGCGGGCGCTGGAAGTTCAGCCTCCTGAACCTAAAAATCGATCGACCCCTGCTCCCAAACCGATGCCTGCACCAAAACCTGCACCAGCCGCTAGAAGGTCTCAACCCCCGAGGCCGGTTCAAAACTTTAATCCGCCACCAAGGACGGTACAGACCATTCCTCCTCCACAGCCGCCATTACCGCGCCCTGCACAGCAGCCTGCACCGCCCCCGCCTCGCCCTTATCTTACGCCATTACCGCGCCCTGTCCCACCGCCCGCGCCGTTGGCACTTCGACCTGTGCCACCACCAGAAAAAGTAGACCCTTACGAGCGCTGGGCCCAATTAGCTTCTCTGGGGCAAAGCAGAGGTCAAGAAATTAAAGAGCTAAATGGTCAAGGTATTGCTGCCAGTTCCGCAATTTTCCCGATCGCACCGGGGATAACAGCGACAAGTTACCCTGCCGTGCGGTCAGTAATGCCAGTAACGACACCGCCCCCTAGCACAGTAGCAATTGCGCCAACAGCAGCACAGGCAACGCTTCCCAGCACAGTAGCAATTGCGCCTACAGCAGCACAGGCACCGCCCCCTAGTGCAGTAGCAATTGCGCCGGTGCCATTGCCCCAACAGCAGCCGATGCCACCGATTTCTCAAAACCCGCAGCCAGTGCTAGTCAGTTCGCCAAAAAGCCCACAATCGGCTGCACCAATGCAAGAGATACCCGCGATCGCAATTGGAGTTACTGACTCTGCTGCAAACGCCAATAGAATGACCCCTGGAGAAGCTGGAATCCTCAACCGCACAACTGCGGGCGAAAACACTGAAGGCAATACAGCAATGAGAGAGATAGCCATCGGGTCATCTGCTAAAGCCACGGTAATCGTGCCGATGATTTGGGACGAAGCCGGCCAAAGCCCAACAGCCGGAAGGTTTGCCGTCCAATTGACCGAGGACGTGATAGCAACTGACGGGGCGATCGCCTTGCCCTCCGGCACCGTCTTAATCACTCAAGTAGAAAATGTCACGCGCGGAAATCGACTGGTTTCTCAAAGCGTGGTGGCGCTTGTTTACCCCGATTCTGCTGGCCGCATCCAACAAGTACCCATTCCTCCCGGATACTTAATCGTTCGCGGAAGCGATAACCAACCTCTCATTGCCGACAGTTTATTTGACAGAGGTTCTGAAATAGCCAAGGCTGATATTTTAGTGGGAATTCTCGGCAGCTTGGGGCGGGTAGGAGAAATAATTAATCGACCCGCCCAAGAAACTTTCAGCCAGCAGAGCGGCTTTTTTGGAAGTACGGCTGTTAAAACCACAACCTCACCTGAACCTAACATTTTAGCAGCCGCTTTAGAGGGATTCTTTACACCTACTGCCCAACGGCTGCGAGAAAGATCGGATCGCAACGCCCAAGAACTTTTGAAGCGAGGCAACGTGGCGATCGTACCAGAAGGAACTCAAGTTTCAGTATTTGTCAATGCCTTTGTCACAGTGCAAAGATAACGGAGGTAAAATAACCATGAACAAACTCACTCGAAAAATTAGTTTGGCTTTAATTTCTCCTGCATTAATAATTGCCACTGTATTCACTACAGTTAATATTGGGCAAGCTCAAACATCAGCGCTAAAAATTGTCGGAAGAGATGCAGCAATCAATACAACTACCAACCTTCAAGTATGGTCTGGCCGTTCCAGCGTTATTGACTTTAGCCAGACTGGTGAAGTCATTATTTACATCCGGTTAGCAGATCCTTCCAGGGCTGTCTTTAACACTGATGCTGAATTAAAAACTAACCAAGCTAGAACCATATTTGTCCAACCAATTCAACCCTTACAATTCCCTGGCGCTACAACAGCAAACATTACTAACCTGTTCGTTAAAACTCGCTCTCCAGAAGGAATTGAACGCCTTTATACCTTTAATATCGTTCACCAGAATGGGCAACCTACTAATAATGGCATTGCCATCTCTACGGTAGTGTCCGGGCAGGAGCCAAGCGTAACTTTAGCAGACAATCGAACGGCGACGATCGGCGACATCGAACGGGGATTAGACATTGCCATCCTTCGAGGTTACACGCCTCCCAATGACCCCGTTGTCTTCAAAGTTCGAGAGTTAATCGCTCTAGCTCGAAATGGCACAGCTATTGCTAAAGCTGCTGAGAAAAGTAATCTATCAATGTCTGTTGTTATTTCACTAGGGCAGCTAGGGTTGAGCCGCGAACCTTTGTATGAAATTCCCAAAACACCATCTCCTTCGCTCCCCCCTTTAACTCGAACTCCAGGAAATTAAATCCGTTTACTCAACCAAAAATTTCAACTTCGTATCAAGCAATAGTCCGGACAGTTTTTAGCTCAAAGCCTGAAATCCTTGATTTTTTGTTGGTAGTTTTGCTTTGAGATCGGGCTCAAACCCGCATTCTATGGTTGACACTCTAAAACTGTCCGAAGTGTCGATCGAGAACGTTAGCTGTCATCGGTAACCTCTTCATGTGTAGAAACTGGTAATGGTAGCCCTACAGACAACAAAGTGCTTTGCGGTAACTTATTTTCTATCTGCCTTAACATTGCCTCAAGCTCTACTCTTGGACTGGTTTGTAGACCTAGACACTGTGCAATTCCATTGGCATCCGTACTCCAACGCTTATTAAGTTGGATGCGATAGCTTCCAGTTTCTGCTAACAGTTCGTAAGAGTGAAACTGCATGGGATCTCCAAGACGTGCCTCTTGAATATGTTCAAAAGAAAATTCACGTTGCATATAATCAATCAGGCAATCTTGAACTACAAGGACAAGATGCTTGCTGAGATGCTCAAATGTATGAATTTTGTGGTGGAGTTGCATCAAGGTTGTTTTGGCAGTCATCTTCCAGTTCATACCAAACCCTTTTTTCGATGTGGCATCTACATCTCTCACTGTGATGCCTTGCTGTCGGAGAAAGCGCTGCCGTTCAGGCCACACCGTGCCAGTAGTATCAAGGGTTTGCAGTTCAATGCCAGTAAAATCGATGACTTTTCCTGAACGTACAGAAGCGAGGCAGTAGTCAATACTGCCTCCAGGTACGGCAATTTCGGGAATGACTCGAAGTTCGTTACCAGGCTGGTGAAGTGTTAGCAAATGAAGGCAATCAATAAAAATTTGGCTGCGCTCAAGAAGCCGAAATGGACAAATAATAATATTTCGGGCTCCTTTACCATAAGAAACAGTGCAAGTGCCAATGGTAATATCTGGTTCGCTTTTTCGATTCTTAAGACATTTACGAGATAGAAAAGGACAGTGTTGACCAGAAGCAATGTCGCTCCAGTCAAGTGATGGACTCGTAGGATGTCCGTACAATTCGATAACTTTGGTCATAGGAGCAGACTACACCTTTCACGAGCAACAGTGAGATATTCACCTGAGATATCAATTCCAATCGATCTGCGTCCTAGTTGAACTGCAACCTGATTTGTTGTACCTGTGCCTGCAAACGGGTCGAGAACAATACCAGCTTGCGGACAGGTAGCCAGAATGGGAATTTTACATAAGTCTTCAGGATAGGGTGAAAAGTGAAGAGTACGCTTCTGGGTATCCTCTGGCAAGATATCCCAAACGTCACTGGGTTTACTGCCATTTGGGTGATATTTAAGAAAATAAAAACCGCGTTCAGCAAGTTCGCGCGCTCGCCCAGAAACTTTTGCTGAGTCAGAGTGTGTTGTTCGTTGCTGACCGCGAATAATCATACGAAAGTCAGATAATTTACCGGCGCGTACTTCTTCCAAGACGAACTCAAGAGCTTTCAGAGCATTTATACGTTCTGAATCGCTAAGTGCTGTGGACAATTCAATTTGTCGGCGGTAGCGCACACCAGAAACGCCCGTTGCAGAGACTACAGAACCATTGACAACTTTGGCTTGTCCTGGTTTTGAACGAATTGCATCAACATCATAAAAATATCTATCTGCTTTGACAAAATGAAAAACGTGTTCGTAAATATTTCGGAGTTTGTCTTTTGCATTGTCAGGGTTCCCTTTTACTTTATTCCAAATCACACTATTGCGGAGAGTCCAATTCTGTTGATCTATCATTGCAAGTGCAACTCGCCAAGGGAGACCTACCATTGATTTCTGCTGGTAAGCATCTCCAATATTTAGCCAAAAAGAACCTGTTGGCTTAATAATGCGCTTTACTTCACCAAATATTTCCAGCAATTTATTAACGTACTCTTGCCACTTATCTTCAAGCCCTATTCCCCCATTAATGTAAACTCTATGCCCCCAATAAGGCGGAGATGTTATTACACAATCAATGCAATTAGGAGGGAACTGTTTTAAAAGTGTATAAGTGTCACCTTGTAAAAACAAAGGCTCACGTTCCAATGAAATGAGGTAGTCTTTGACCCTACCCATGCTTGGAGGAAGTTCGTTCTCCTCACTCATTGAAATATCGGATAGCTTCATTATTTTAACCCAAGCCGTACTTGGCCTCGATCTAACTGCAACTGCTGACTAATTCGGGTATTGTTAGCTCCCGAATCGGCTGCCAATACCAGTTGAGCGCGTCTGACCAATCCGTAGGGGTTGGTCGAGGAGCGCGCGATTTTTTGGAGTAGCCTCCGTTCGTTGTCTGAGAGGATGACGCTTCTCGCGTAAAGATGGGGCATTATTACCATTGATATTGCTGAGATTCGATAACCTGATTCAATCCAGTTTACACCTACACAGGTTCCTTCTGTTCTAGCTGGTAAGTTATTTCTGCCTTGCTAGAGTAGAAACTTGGTTATTTTACTCTAAGTTTGACCTCAGTTCTTACTTTCCTATCTCAAATTTATCGGTCATTTTTTAGGAACTATTTCATTGAAGCTATAGCTATAGATAGGGGTTCAGCCACTTGTAAGTCTTCAATCAGATTATCAACCCACCCCTGATAAGAGATGTATGGCACCTTAAAAACAGGTCTTAACTCTTCCCAATCCTCCACTTGAAAAAGATAGGGCGCTAACTGTTCTAAGTAGGAACGACCGAACTGAAATTCCATGTTGAGATTCCGAATCTTCGACAGTAATTTCTCTGAAATGGAAAGTTTTTCAAAGATATCTAATTCTGAAATACCCTTAACTGCCATGCTGTCTATTAACAAGACATAAAGCCTTTTGCGGGATGTTATATCCGGTAATAAATCAGCTTTAATACGCTGTAAAAATAAGTCGCGCTTCTGAATTTGTTCGGCAGTTAGCGTGGCATTGAAATATTGAATAAATGGATATTTTTCTCTTGTTAAGATACTTTCCGATACTTCTGCTGTCGTGCTTTTTTTTTACGAGCGATCGCCTCATAGGGATCTTCATCCCCTTCCGCATATTGCATCAACTCTGTCATAGACCAACCGATCGCATAGGCAAACTGGACTAACTTTTGCAATCTGGGATCGGCTTTGCCCTCGCTCCAGTTCACCAGCGTGTTGAATGAAACTCCTGTAATCCTTCCTAGTTCCCTAGAACTACCAACGCGCTCATCCTCCACCAACGCCTCTATTAACTGACCGAGACGTTTCTGGATTCCACTATCGAGCGCTAAATTTTCCTCTACTTTCGTTGACATTCCTGTTTTCTAATAGCTAAGGAGTTGCCGCAGGCATAATTGTATCGCCTGTATTATACCAGAATAACTCGTTTTACAGTCAATAGTATGATTCGCCTAACTTAATCTAAGCTCCAATCGCTAGCCTTAGACGGGATAATGATAGCCACTAATACTTTGACCCAAAACGTAACAATTCTTTACTTGATCAAAGTTATACTCGGCTATATGCTAGTTAAATGATAAATACTTTTATCAGACCCTCTAAAAATTTTGCCTCACCCTAATCCTAGTCGGAATCGCAAGTGAGGCTATTCTACCAGTGGAAGAGATACAGTTGTACAGAAAAACAACCTTAGAATCCCCATTCTGATTTTTTTCTGAACTGGACTCTTCCCAGACATTAAACACCGACGGCTGTTTGACAGCGATAGCCACCGGACCTACTGAAGTTGTCATCTGACTTAGAGTTAACTGCCAGATCGGGCAGACTCTTGACTGTACTTCCATCGGCCGGACTTAACCGACTCTTGATGGCGGTACATCACATCTATCGGCCGAATTGTTGGAGCCGACTCTTGATGATGGTACATCTCTGGCCGACTTGTTAGAGCCAGCTTTTGATGGTGGTACATCTCTGGCCGACTTGTTGAAGCTGCCTTGATGGTTTTTCCATATTAAACCATTAGAAGCACTGAATCAATAGGTATGTCTTAGAATTTCTAGTATTTAAGACATTTGCAGCTCCAACATTCGGCTTCCTCTACCCTTTGGAATAGGAGCCAAAATGCACTACAACGACCTAAGCACCCGCCTGTACCAGGGCTTGTCGCGGATTCCTCAAGACTGGCAACTCTGCCTGCTCGACGGCAGGAAAGTCCCTCAAGGCACGGGCTGGCAGCAAAAGCCACTGACTCCCGCCCAAATGAAAGAAGCCGTAACCAACGGCTGGACGGTAGACAAAGCCGATGGCACTCAATACCGCTGCTACCCCAAAGGCTACGGACTGATCACCGGTACGCCAATTGCCGCCAACGGCGCTGCTTACGTAGTCATTAGGGCAATCAAAGACTGGCAAAAGCAAAAGAACTCAGAAACCGCGAAGACGGAGGAGAGTTGATAGCGATCGCTGACATTTACCCCCAGCCCTGCCACCGCCGCTACTGGGTGAGCGATCGCAACGGCCCCACAGAAGAGCGATTTACTTCGTAATGCGAGAAAACTTTGTAATTAGCAAACCCATCAACCTGACAAGCACGATGGACCGACCATAACAGGTGGAGACAGATCACCCCCATGTCTGGCAAGAAAATCTGCGATAATCAAAACCTTGAGGTTAATATAGACTCTAATAACCTTAGCAACAGCTCCTACGCGGAGCCAAAGCAATCGCAACGGTCACATAAGTCATCTACAGAACCCCGGCTATGCCAAAGAAAATTCTACGAAGAATGCCCCAGTAGTGCAATCACAGATACAATCTATACGGCTGGAGTCACTGGTATGGATTTCTGGGAAATAAGCGAAACCAGTTTGAATGGTCGCAAAGATTTTTCCAAAGGTCGAGTTGAATTGCAAATCCGCGATCGTTTCGACCTAACAGACTTTGCTGAAATTGCCTATCAAGCCAAGGAAATTATCGCCCAGAACTTCGGAGAAGAAACCCTCAAACTGCACTATGCACTGGCAATGATTGCCTTCCGCAAGCCCGAAGTCGGGAGAGAGCAAATTACAGTATCAGCATCTAAACTCCTAGCTGACTTTGGTGAGAATAACAAAAAGAAACACTACATCCCAAAAGCCGAACGAGACGCCAATAGCCAGCCAGCCCGATACCTTTCTAAAGAAGAAAAACTAAGAGCCTTAGCCTATCATGGATATCTGCTAAAACGATTAGAAGTTTCCGTTAAAGCTTGGCGGATACGCAATAAAATATTTACTATTGAACACTCCAATCTCTGGGAGATTTTTCAAATTACCGAGGTGTTTCATCAAGAAAAAAACACCTTGATCGATATTGAAATCACTTATCGCCCTGGCAAATGGTTTGACAAATTTGCAGGTCACGAATACTTGCGGGAATTTGGCTACATTACCAGCGAGGCGCTAAAACTAGATTATTACCAGGAAAAAATGGCTCTCAGACTGGCTTATTTTGCCCTATTTGCCCTGCAACAGCACAAAAGCGGTCGGTATCAAATAGAAACACTGCTGACGCGAATCGGGTATAAGAACGACATAGAGACAGCCAAGAGAAACGGAGTTACTGCCTCGAATTTAAAGCGCAGCTTTGATCGAGGGCTGACAACACTGGGAAATTTTGAATACCCCTACCTCTTTGACTACGAGTCCGATGTCCCTGACTGGGCGCATCCAAACAGCAAAGTTAAAAAGCCTAATCACTGGTTTGAAACCTGGCTACAGCTTAACGGGACTTTACGCCAGCCAGAAGCTCTACCCAAACACCCACCACAACCAGAACCAAAACCAGAGCAACCGCAACCGCCCAAAAGACCCGCCCACAAGCAGAAGTCAGCTCAGCCAGCAGCCAACCTAACCGAACCCATAGCTTTTGGTCAGTGGGTGAGAGAAGCTCGGAAAGCTCTGGGAGAAAGCCTGAGAACAATGGCAAAAGAGCTGGGGATTTCAGCATCCCAGCTATCTCAGATTGAAAACGGCTGCTATCCACATACCATCAAGCCCAGCCTGAAAACCAAGATAATTCGTCACCTTGGCTTAAATGAGTAACTAGCCAACCAAAAGGCATCTTGCATCCAGCGGAAAGACTCCCAATTCAGGGGGTCTTTTTAGCTTTTTGAGCAGCAGAGTGTTTAAACCGCTAAACACCTAAAAAATTGGCAAATTTGCTTGAATCTCTTATCTGACAATGGTTTCAGCGCCTAAACACTTTGGGGGTATTCGGAAAAGTTTAGGGGGTATTCGGAAAAGTTTAGGGGGTATTCGGAAAAGTTGTAAATTTGAAACCTTTGTCCTGTATAGCTTTCAGCGCCTAAAAATCTCCTGAGTAGTTTGAGTAGTTTAACGGAGTGTCACTAACCACAGCAGCCCAGTCAGACAGGCTAAGGATTGATTTCAAATTCTGCCCGATATAAAACGTGACGAGAGAAATTTATCTGAGGTGCTGGAAGCATTGCCGTCAAACCAAACGCACGGGAATTGCCCGCAGCCTTGCTGACACCAGAGAAACACCCCTACCCCTACGAAAAGCCCCCTCAACCCCGCCTAACCGCTTCCGGCTGCCCTTCCATTTGACCAACACCGGGGGTGTCCAATGACATCACCCATCTCCCCCCTGTCCGAATGGCTGGCTTCAGGCGTAGACCCCGACCTCATCGCCCTCAACGTCCAAACCCTCTCAGGCGACACCCCCTACCCGTACCTCCTGTACGAAATCAACGCCGCCTCCGGCAGAGTCCACCCCGACGCACAATGGCGGTGGGCCAGAAAACACTACAGCCACATCGAGCACGGTGGTTGGTGGTGTTCGGGCCTTGACCCCCTCAACAACTGGCAGCCCATGTATTGGGGCTGCTTCAAACCCCACCAGCCCCGAAATACCTTTGACCCCAAAGGCAAAATCAAACCCGTCAAATACGAACACCCCCCCAAAACCCCCACCAGAGCCTTCTTCCTGCAAGTTCCAGACCACATCTGGGCAAAAGTCGCAGCCCGCTACGGTGTCCCCATCAACCCTAAAAACCCAGAGGACTTGGAGCGGGGGAGCAGGGGAGCAGGGGAGCAGGGGAGAGGGGGAGAGGGGGAGAGGAAAGACGAAAATCTCTCCTCTGCCCCTAGCCCGTGCAGCCCCTCTGCGACCCCTACCTCATCCCCGAACCAGCCTCAGTTCTGGCAATGGGTGTGGGACAACAACATCCCCGTCATCATCGTCGAAGGCGTAAAAAAAGCCGGATGCCTACTCACACTGGGCTACGCCGCCATCGCCCTCCCCGGTGTCACCGGCGGTGTCAGAACCAAAACCCCTCAAGGGGAGAAATGCGACCCCTACCTCATCCCTGAACTGCAACACTTCGCCACAGAGGAACGTGAAATCTACATCTGCTTTGACCGCGACAGCAAACGCCAAACCATCCAAAACGTCAACCGGGAAATTGGCAAACTCGGTCGCCTGTTCACAGCCGCTAATTGCCCCGTCAAAGTCATCAACCTGCCAGGGCCAGAAAAAGGCGTTGACGATTTCGTGGTATCGAAGGGCGAAGATGCCTTCAGCGCCCTCAAAAATGAAGCACAAGGCTTCCAATTTTGGCAGGATAGGGAATCATGGCTTTTAACCTATCCCGCGTCTTTAAGGCTAAATTCTCGCTATTTGGGAAAACTCCCCTATCCAGAGTCCGGGTTAGCCTGCATCAAAGCGCCCAAAGGCACTGGCAAAACCCAAGCCTTGACTAACTTAGTCTCACAAGCCCTTGACACAGGCGATCGCCGCGTGCTGATAATTACCCATAGGATTCAACTAGGCAGGGCTATCTGTGCCAGCTTAGGAATCAACTACATCGACGAAACCAGAGACTCAGCCGAGGGTAAACTATTCGGATACGGCTTGTGCATAGACAGCCTCCACCCCCTATCTCAAGCTAAATTCAATCCTGAAGACTGGTTCGGTGCGATCGTCATCATCGATGAGTGCGAACAAGTCATTTGGCACGCCTTAAACAGCTCAACTTGCCGCGAAAACCGAGTCGCCATCTTGCAAACTCTGCAAGAACTTATCCACAACGTTTTGACAAGTGGCGGCTTAGTTGTTGCCCAAGATGCCGACTTATCGGATTACAGCATTGACTACTTAATAGCGATAGCAGGCATCCCTATTTCGCCTTGGGTTGTTATCAACGAGTGGCTGCCCAAACGAGGGCGAGACGTGACTTTATTTGCCACTTCTAACCCGGCATCACTGTATGTTCAAATGGAGAAAATTCTCTCTCAAGAAGTCACTTGTTGTGACCTGGAAAGCCGTGCTGAATGTTGCCCTATAAGCCGTGCTGAATGTGGTGCTAAAAACCCTGGTGAATGTGCTCCTGAAAACCCGGCTAAATGTGACTCTAAAAGCTGTGTTAAATGTGACTCTAAAAGCTGTGTTAAATGTGACTCTAAAAGCTGTGTTGAATATTGTCTGAAAAATCTGGCTGAATCAGACTCTAAAAGCTGTGCAAAATATGGTTTTGAAAACTCTGCAAAATATTGCCATATAAACGCTACTGAAGGTAGCTCTATAAACCCTAGTAAATATCACCCTGTAGAGTTACATCGCCCGCGCATTATGGTTGTAGAAGATTCACAAAAAGTCACGGGAAAATGGTCTTGTCGCAA
Organism: Microcoleus sp. T3_D1; assembly: GCF_036700405.1. Taxonomy (NCBI): domain Bacteria; kingdom Bacillati; phylum Cyanobacteriota; class Cyanophyceae; order Oscillatoriales; family Microcoleaceae; genus Microcoleus; species Microcoleus sp. T3_D1. Next base: position 15,369 of record NZ_JAUBOV010000069.1, on the reverse strand, counting down.
CCTAGAAACACAACTGCAAAAACGCTTTCCTCATCAGCGAATTCTCAGGATTGATAGCGAATCAGTATCAGATCCCAATCATCCCGCTTACGGTTGCATTGACCAACTCAATACACTCATACAAAACTATGACATCATCATCGCCAGCCCGACAATTGGCACTGGTGTCAGCATCGATATCCGAGGTTACTTTACAGCAGTTTTTGGCATCTTTCAAGGGGCAGTAGCCGTCAATGATGCTTTACAAGCCCTAGCCCGTGTTAGGGATGAAAATGTACCTTGGTTTGTTTGGACTAAACAATTTGGTCTGGGCAAAATTGGCAATGGCAGCGCTAGTTATCGAGCAATAATCAAATCTCAGCAGAAAGTCATTAAAACCAATATCAAACTGTTGCATGACGCTGATTTTGACATAGATTTCGCCCACGACCCGATTCACTTGCGGACTTGGGCTTTAATGGCAGCTAGAATCAACGTTGGAATGTGGAACTACAGAGAGGCTATTTGGGAGGGATTGAAGGCTGAAGGGCATCGGATAACATTGTGTCGAGAGACTCAATTACATCGGGAGATTAAAGTTATACAAATGCAACAATTGGCGGCTCACAATTGCCAAGACTGGGATTTATGGGAACAGCTAACTAAGCAAGCGCAAGAATTAGAAGAGGAGTTAGACAACTTAGAAACTGTAGCTAATTGTCTTAGCGATGAGGCAAAAGTAATCAGGGAAGAGAATAAGGTAGCTGAGGCTTCAGGGGTGGCCAATGCTGAAAACATTACTCTGTCTGAATACCTGAAATTGAAGGACAAGCGGGCTAAGACGAAGGCAGAACTAGACAAGCAGCGTAAATATCAACTGTGGGATACTTATGGAGTGCCTATTACGCCCGAACTAAAACTCAGAGATGATGATGGCTGGTTGCCAAAAATTAGCCTGCATTATTATCTAAGTTATGACCCTGAATTTGTCAGATTGCGAGATAAAAATCACTTGGCTGGACATCAGGAAAGGGGTAAAGGTAAGGTTTGTCCCCAAGATTTGCGCTTATTTACAGCTAGGGTGGAAGCACTTAATAAATTGGGAGTGATGGAGTTCTTAAACCCGGACAAAGAGTTTCGAGGGACTGACGCGCTTGTGATAGCTTTTGCTGAGCGGGTTAAGCTATGTTCTGTTGATGTGAAAGACTTTTTGGGCATCAGCGTCAATCCCAAGGCTAAGCCGATGGAAGTGGTGCAGTATATTTTAAGGGGTAAGCTGGGCTTTACTTTGCGACGGGTTCGCCAAGAAAGGTCTGAGGAACGAGATGCTTTAGGTAGGCCCAAACGCATTAGAGTTTACCAGTTTGAGTTTCCCCAGGATGGCAGGGAGGCGATTTTTGAGGTTTGGCAGCAGCGGGATAAAGAGGCAGTGTCGGCGGAAGGTGCACGAGAGTGTTTAGAAGGGGTTTCTAGTGGCACAGGGTCGGATAATAATATAGGGATATCTGAGGTTGTGCCGCCTCTTGGTTTTCCTCAACAAAATAATGAGGTGGGAACTGTCGGCACAGGGTCGGATAATAATATAGGGATGTCAGAGGGTGTGTTTTCTCAGGATTTGCCTCAACAAAATAATGAGGTGGGAACTGCTGGCACAGGGTCGGATAATAATATAAAGATATCAGAGGGTGTGTCGCCTCTGGATGAGGAATGGGCTCACACTACTCAAGTGTTTGGAGTGGAAGCTGCACCCGCAGAGACGTTAACAACAGAAGGGATGGGAGTTGCAGCTTCATATCAGGCGATAGAACCCGAAAATCACGCTATTCCCACTGATGAGGCAAAAGTACCCCAAATGGCACCGTCTGAGCTGAAAGTTGGCTCGGTGGTGAGGTTCTGCGGTGAAGTTCAGAAATATGTCGTTAGAGCTGTTTCTGGGGCTCAGGTAATGGTGAAATCCCTGTTTTCGGGGCAATTCGTCAACACTTACGCACACCGCTTAGAGCTTGCAGAAGGGGGGACAGGATGAGTTATTTATGGCGATCGCGATTGATGCTCAGTATTTATTCAGGAGTTGCCTGCTGCTCAACATACTTTTTAAGTTGCTCATTCGGTAATTGTCACTTCACCCATAACGAAAGCAGTAGCCACTTTATCCTTCCAGCAAGCTACTGCTTTTGTATACGTAAGTTATGCGCTTGCTCCCTCTATAGCAGCGGTACGAAGTTCTAAGCATTGCAGGCATTATTAGTGCAATTTTATGGTTCCATCTAGCGTGCCAAGTTATGGGTGAAATGACAGTAATGTCGGATTAATTTTTGATTAACTTTTATCTCCGCGCCTACCGTCGCGGAGTGGAAGACAGCTGAACTAACAATTCCCGCACCCGGCCTACAAACAAAGCGAGCTACTGAAACCACTTTCCGCAGAGAGTGCTAATTGTGGCGACTGAACGCTCACCCGCCACTGTCCCCTTCGCATTGGCGCCCGTCACGCGCGAGGCGATCGCAAAGAAAGAAAACACAACTTTTCGCTTTCCTGAAACCGCTTAGATCCTCGTACAGCAGGTCGGAGCCTTTGAATTAATTATCAGAGGAGGTGTATTTCTCCTCAGTTAATCATCCAAAAGGCTGAAGTTAATTATCCGTTTTTTCAGCCCGTGTAGCCATGCTGCACCATGTTGTCAACTGTTGCAATCTAAAAAAGGTTAGCAATGCTTACCGCGAAAATTTTGATTGGGAGTTTTCTGTTAATATGACTATCCAAACTATCAACGATGTACTATTTCCCCCTTTCCTTTTTACCACTCTCTTTTGCTTAGCCTCAGTATTCCTGCACAAACCTGAAGCAGCCCAAGAAGAACTCACAGACAATCGAACCCAAGTAAATGTGTCAACAGTCGCAACACCATCCGATGGTATTGGCAGTGCCGTAAATGGAGCAACAATTGAAATTGAGAAACCAGCCAGATCCCATCACACTCGCCATCAGACCACAGGCAAAAAAACACCAAACAAACCAGCAAAACCAATTGATTTTGCCGCACATTCAGGCGCAAGCACAACCTCAGTTCCTGCCGTTAATACTTCAATAATTTCACTTAGGCAAGCTCGCAAAATTGCTAGCGCCATCAAAGCTGCTGCGCCAGAACTGGGGTTCAAGCAAAAAGTTAACGGCTCTGATTCCTCTATTGAATGGTTGCAGGCTCAAATCAAAAATCGGCTGGAAAATTCTCCCCTAATTGTGATGCCTATCATCCTCAAGCTTGCTCCCAAAGCGGTGATTGCAAATACTCTAGCATCTGCTACTTCCGAACTAGGTGAAAGTGCGCGTTCAGTGTCCTAACAGCGAACGAAAAGTTTCTCAACCAACCAGCGTACTCGTTTACCCTCCGAAACTTATAACAATGCCCAAGCCTTCGTAAGGCTTGGGCAGTTCTTTTGACCTGAATAAGCGATTTTCCAATAAAATCCTAATTTTTTATTAAAGGGGAACAAAACTAGCAAAACAACTTGCAAAGTGAATCAAAAAATAGTATAATCAAATTATTACAAGCGCCACTTCTATTTGAGCGTACTGTTATGGCGGCACTTAAACCTGTTACCTTCCTAGACCTCATAGATGCGATCGCCACCTTGCCAATTATCAATTTGCCTGAGAATTTAAGTCAGTTGAGTAGCAATAAAAGCCAATCTAACTGCAATAAAGGACGCGGGCGGAGGCATCCTCGGCGCAGCGCCCCGCAAGTTGCCCATCAAGCGATAAAAGCTTTTCGGCAGACTTGACGAAAGGACTCTTTCGTCCAATAATAAGGGAGCTTTCATTTTGGAGGGCTGCGCCGTGAAGGTTCAAGGCAACGGGCGTGCTAAGATTTTGACGCCCGCCGAAATATCTAGGCTGTTCGACCGGGGTTTTGTTACAGCAAGGGATAGGCTTTTGTTTGCTGTGACCTTTTATTGTGCCTGTCGTATTTCAGAGGCGTTAGCTTTAACAACTCAGGACATTGTTGGCGGTGTGGTGACGCTGCGGAAAGCGACAACTAAGGGCAAGTCAGCAACGCGAACGCTGCCGCTACATCCTATGTTGGCTAAGTTTTTATTGGCTTACAATCCAGATGCGGGTTTTTTGTTTCCGGGGCGAGAGGGTACGAAGCCTTTGACACGCTCTCAGGCAGACTTGATTTTTAAAGAAGCTTGCAAACGGGTAAGAATTAAGGGAGCTTCCACACATTCGATGAGGCGGACAGCACTCACGAATTTGAGCAATGCTGGGGTGCCACTGCGGGTAATTATGGAGATATCAGGTCACAAAAATTTGTCGAGCCTCCAGCGCTATTTAGAAGTGCAGCCGGAACAGCTTGTCAAGGCACTCGGGATTCTGAAGTGAAGCTATCGCGACTTTGGTTCGCCAGATTGTTTCAACAGTTGAAGGGCTCTCCCGTAAGTCTTCTTTGAATTCAGGCGATATTTGGACGCAAGGCTCGCGATGGCTACCCATTTCTTCCCGGATGTATTTTAGCTAAAACAAAGGCAACTGCTATCCGCGACAATCCTGACTGGTTTGAGCCGCCTGCTCAAGAGTGAGGTGTGAATAAGCTTTCCTGACTCTTGAGCTGTAATTGACGTAATCCCCATAACTCCATAAAAACTATCTTACGGAACCAGTCAAAGGGCAGATAGATATATACTTACTGCTGCAAATGCTAGGAAATGCCCAAATCATTAAAAATGACTCCACCAATCAACAAGCCGAAGGTACTTATCAGTGCGACACCAGCAGTAAATACACCGGAATCCTGATTGTCATTACACCCACAAACTGCCAAATATTTACCCCTTAAAAGTTAGATATTTAGGGTAATTTTGGTTGGTAGCGACTACTTACTATATCACTAAAAAAAAGCTCAAATAATTAAGCTATTTTCGGGCGAAAAGCCCTTGTAAAAATCTAGGGATATTCATTGATAGTCAGAAGATTGAACTGACAAATTTATCAGTACAAGACAGGTTTGGCCTTGTCAAAGAGCGGCAGCCCTGTCACGCGCGCGTGAAGAAGGCTCTCAAACACCTTCCATTTGGTTGACGACGTTAGCGCAGCCGGAGAAGAGGATCGCTCGATCTGATTTTTTTCAACCGCTCACGACAATAAATCTTGTTTCTGATCGATCGCGAGCACCTAGGATGACGTAAATACGTCGTTAGCACAGCCGGAGAAGAGGCTCGCACTCAGCCAGCGGGCTGGTCAAAGAGCGGCTATCGCCGCTATTGGGAGTGACCTGCTCATTTAAGTTTCATCCATTCTTAACAATAGCGAACGCATTCACCTAGGAAAGCCTTCATCACGGGCGATCGCCCTCAAAAAAGCCAGTTAGCTGTTAAGAATTAGGATTGACTTCTATTTCAGTTAACTGGCTCCCTTTCAATTAACCACACAAAATTCAAAGAGGGAGGCTATCTCGCCATGAACGGACACAACTTGAATTTACTGCCAGTACCACTACCGCCCATGCTGCCAGAAATGGTGGGTATCGTTGCTGATTCCCGATACTTCGCCATGTTTTATATGGGCAGCAAAGCTACTTGGACTGATGGTAGAGGGTTAGGGACTTTCAGTTACTATGCCGTGTACGAGCCACTTACTGAACATCCCGCTCTCGCCCTCGATCTGGAACCATACCACCTCGGTTCCGATGATGAATTTCCCACCCATGCAATTGTGTGCGATCGCTTGGAAGGAAAGATGTACGTCGGAGATTACCCAGAAGTAGAGAAATTTCTCAATATCCAGCACCCGCCGCTGCCCACTCTGTCACCAGAAGAAGTTGAACAGCAACGGCAAAGGATTGAGGAAGAACTGGCAAACTTTGACATTTCCACTTTCCAGAAGTTGGGGATGTTTGAGTTGTTGGCAGGGCACAATCAACAACAAAAACAGGAGCTAGTGGAATTGGGGCATTGGCTTGACCAACAAGTAACTGAAGATTTGCTCCGGCGATATCTCGAAGCTGCTAATAAAGGTAATTGGACAGCGATTTCTGTACTGCCAAGATTTTTGCAACGCATCCCTAAAAAATTTTGACAACAGAATTATTACCATTAAGCGAACGCAATCTTTCCTTGTAACTATGAGAGAGATTGGTATTAGTGCCAATTCCTAGCAACACTAATTAATGGCCAAAAACTCTGCCTATTTCCGTAACAAAAATAAAACACAGAATCAAGTAGTAGCCATTGGAGAAAGAGCGCTTGTACAATGCGTTAAAAGCTGGTGTCCTCCCAGTTTTGAATCAAGATTTCCAGGGGGAATCATCCCTTTCTGGATTCCTATACTTCCTGAGCGACCGCACTCTGATGCAGAAATTCTCAAGTTTGAACCGCTCCACTATCACTTTGACTTTCGCTTTTGGCATGACCGACTTATCAACTTATTCTTCACAGATGGGCAAACTGCTGAAGATTGGCAAGCACGAGTTCAATTAGCTTGTGAAGTTATCGAAATAAAACAAGTGGTGCGCTTGTGCTACCGCAATATACCAATTCTTTCAGCAGACTACAACTTCTTGCCACGCTTGGAGGAAGCTTACTCGAATTGCTCCTTGCTGCCTGGTAATATTTGCCCCCACAAAGGTTATAAACTTTTGCCAAATACCAAGCACCCTAATTTAGGAACCTGCCCGGGTCACGGCTTAGCATTTAACTTCAAAACAGGGCAATTATGCCGGAGAAAGGAATTTACACAGCTTGATTTCAGTTGATTGATTTAGGGGAATATCGCGCTGCAATTTCTTTATCAAGAAATTTGCCTGAAAACCTGTCAAAAAAAGTCAGGTGCAATCGATTCACAGCTATGAACTTATGTCAATCTTAAAAGGAAGTCGAGATTTGATTTCGGCGCTGTTGCTAAGAGATTTGAAGGGGATGCCACCTTCAATCGAATTGCCTGCTAATTTTGCCAAAATTCACAGGCCGCGCTTTGAGTGCGGGGAGATGGTGCGCTGGACGGGTGTTGGCGAAGAAGCTGATTGGGGGATAGTTATTGGCAAATTTTACAACTGCGAACCGCGCCGGTACTGTTGGATGTGGTGCTACATAATTTGGCTGGCTGCTAATTCCAAGAGCGCAGCTTGGTGTCAGTTTGATACGGCGTGGGAGGAAGATTTGGAGGGGTTTGAGGATGAAAAAGCCGCAGACTTTGACAGATAGAGAGCGCAATTTAATTGCAGCTTACAGCCAATGCCAATTGGGAATGACGCCGAAGCAGTTTTATGGCAAGTGGGCGGTGAGTTACGAGGAAATCGCTTTTATTTGTTCCCGTTCTAATTCTACAGTGCGGGGTTGGTTTAAAAAGGGAAAAAATCGAAGATTTCCTACTCCTGTCGATTTGCGTCATCTGGCAGTAATGGACTTTCTGCTGGAACATTTTGAGGAAATTCCAGAGGCACTGGCAACCTTGCTATGTCGGCTTGCTGAAGATAATAGCGTGCATTAGTAGTGGCGCGTCTGCTTGAAATTAGGGCATTGAACAATTGCCCGTGTTTTCTCAAATTGATAAACTTCAAAGCGTTTCACGGAGGCCCAGCACCCGTTATGGATCAAAGAAACTCTTTCTCCCCCTCTCCCCTTCTCCCCTTCTTCCCTGCGAGTTTCTGAGGAGATTTCTAATGCCTCATTTCCAAATAGACGCGCCACTATTGTTTGTGATTTTATACACATCAAGCCTTTTCAGCATCAAAAGATAATTTGAGCTGGTTTCAGCACAAATATAGTCAATTGTCAATATCACCGTGACCTGTCTTTGACAATATTGTTTCAATTAAGGTAATGGCAGGTAATCAAACACAAACACAATTTGTTACTGTTATCAGGAGGTTAAAATGACCTATTTTGAGAAGTTGCACCCGTGGTGCTTAATTCGCTTACTTCCTAATTGCCAGCGTATTGTTGTGGCGCGATTCCGCAAGAGAAACGATGCAGATGAGCATCTGCGGGTTTTGCAACGGTTGGTTAAACATCGCACATTTGTGATTATTTTTGATAGTCAAGAACAGCCAGTTTTGCCTCAAGATTGATGGGCCAAGCTTATTTTGAAGTCGAATTAGTCAAAGTACCTGCATTAGATTAATAACTCCGCTTCTCCACAATTTCTCCTAGTTATCAATCCAACTGATAACTGGGAGAGTTTTTGATGGGTGCATAAGTCCTAACTATGGAAAATTTGAGTAGCAGTCAAATCAACAGAACAAATTATACAAGACTTACGCCCCAAGTGTTTAAATACACTATTGGTAGCGGTAAGGTGCTTATGGCTCACCCTACATATAGAGGTTATGCGTAAGTCCTGTTAGAGTTATTATTATCGTCTCCATCAATTATAGGACTTACGCATTGTAACGGTGTAACAAGGCTTTGCGATTACTTCGCGACCCTCGTAATGACAGAAATACGTTGTTCTTGCGTAAGTCCTGAATTAATTATTGTGTAAATTTCAGCTACCGCTGATTAGTGTTTGAAAGATAGTAGAAGAAACCAACCCTATGATTCAAACACTGGTAAAACCGAATTTTCAATTAACTTCTCAACAAAACAACGCCCTCCAACTCCTCGAACAATTTGTAGCAAGTTCTAAACGGGTATTCGGGCTATTTGGATATGCAGGTACGGGAAAATCAACCCTTGTCAACCTGGTAGCAGAACAATTAGTCAGCGCCGGAAAGAGAGTCGCTTTCACCGCTCCCACCAATAAAGCTGTAGGCGTATTGCGACGGATGGCTGCTGAAAAAGGACTGAGAGGAGTAGACTTTATGACCATCCACCAGCTATTGGGGTTAGCTCCAGTCAAACAGGGGCAAAATAAAATCCTCAAACAAGTTTCTCCTTCTTTCCTTCACCTGTACGACACCATTTTTCTCGATGAGTGCAGTATGGTTACAGCAGAACTGTGGAATATTATTCAAGAAAGAATTGCTAGCGCTTTACTCATCGGCAGCAATCGGCAGCTTATTGTCATGGGCGACCCCGCACAATTGCCTCCTGTTAATAAGGGCGAAATAGAAGAGAAAAAATCTCAATCCTTCAGCGTGCCTGAAAAAGCCGTTTTAACAGAGGTCGTCCGGCAAGGTGCGGGCAGCCCCCTGCTAGAATTCGTAACAGCTTGCCGCACGGCTGTCAAGAGCAAAGAGGCGTTCAAACCCTTCTCCAAATTCAGCTTTGATAAAAAAAACGGAGCCTTCTTAGTCAGAGAAAAAACGCTGCTGAAATACGCCTTAAAAAAGTTCTCTTCTACTTTCCCTCAAGACCCTGATTGCTTTCGCATCCTCTGCTACACTAACGAGCGCGTCGCCTACTGGAATAGCAAAATCAGAGCCAAAATCTACGGAAAAAATGCTCCCAGATTTATTATTGGAGAGAGGTTGATTGCTAAAGCTCCCGTTATTGCTCCCGACGGCAAAACCGTCATCCTGCCCACATCAGCAGAAGTGGAAATTGCCGAATTTCAAGAGGATAGGTACTCTGGCTATAAAGCCTGGAATCTCCAGGTTAAAACCGATGCAGGCGACCAACGCCAAGTTTACATCCTCCACGAAAGTGACGCTTGCCGATTCCAACAGGACAATGCTAGGTTGCTGCAAAATGCTAAAAGCAATCCGAGCTTATGGAAGGCATGGTACGACCATTGTGAAATCTTTGCAGATATGAGAAATTGTTGGGCAATTACTGTACATAATTCTCAAGGCTCTACTTTCACGGAGGTGGGAATTGATAGCAGTGATATCGGCAGGAAAGTCGCTACTAAATTGCTGTACCTCGCTCGGGTTTGTCCCAGTCAAAAAACTCAATTTCTCAAAGAGTACCGCGACAGCATTCGAGCGCACAATCAGCTTATGTACGTGAGTTGTAGCCGTGCGAAGCACCGGGTTTTTGTTACTAAGTGAACCCATTTTATATAGGGTGCGTCAGATTGAACGGTAAGGGGTTGAAATTTCTGGTTGATTATCTGACTCACCCTACTTTTTTTACTATGGCGGGAGACATTTGCAATATTTAGAGATTGCATTTGAATTCAGATTTTATCTAAAAATAGTCTCAATCTGGACTGCTAGCTGTACGGCTTTTGGCCACCCAACGTTCAAGTAAGATTCTAGTATTTGAATAAAGTCCGATTGCAGCTCATTTCCCTCTAATAAAATCTTTTTGTGGTCGGCTAAAATTCTACTAAGTATTTCAATAGTACGATCTGCTGCCAACCGTTCGTTGACAAGTCCTGCCGATGCGCTAGCTAATGTTGCTTTTCTGATCCAATAAAGGCTACGCTGAAGATCCAGGTCTATAAAATGCTCCAATCCCTCGATTAATTTAAACACGATACCTGGGTGAGGTATGGCAAGCAAGGCTTCAAGAATAGGCTCTACAGTCTGCCACCATGCGCTTATTTTTGCTTCTTTATCATCTGTTTGAGCGCTAGTCCATTGTTTAGCGTGTCCTTCGGCTGAAAAGTCAAATTCAGTTGCCACATCATAAAAAAAGTCAGAAACCTTTTTAACCCAGGGCGCTGGCTCGTTTGAGCCATCAGAAGGTGCTCTATTTGTTACCTCTGCATAGTAGACTCGAAGTGCTTGGTTAGCTGCCTCTAACAGTTGCAAAAGGAAATCCTGAACTCGTTGGTGTTGTTCGACTGGAATAGGAGGTTCTTTTGGCGATCGCGGCAGAAGTTCGTGAACTGCATTCCGTTCAGCACCCTTTAATTCGTCAGCGTTGTCTGTAATAGAGTCAAGAGCATTTCTGAGAGCTTCACTTGCCCATGTTTCTCCTTCAAAAAACCACAAAGCAGTTAACAATGCACCGCAATGACTCCGAAGCTCCGCTGAATTACACAAGCGAGCAGCCGTTAGAAGTTTGTTAAAAAATTGTTCAGCACGAGCAGCATCACTGTTGCGGAGCCACCCATACCAAGATGGATGTAGAGTCTTACGGAGTACACCAATAGTTCCTGCACGGTTGGGAAGCTCGTTTAACCAACGATCCAAGGTTTCCCAGACGAATTCTGGCCACTTGTTGAGAAATTGCCAAATTTGTTCGCCCAGACAGGAACGTACTTGCGGATCTGGGTCATCCGCGAGACGGCGGAGTAAGTCTTTCCATTCAATCGGAAGCGAGTCTGTTTTAATCGCAAGGCATAAAAATCCCTCTACGGCAAATATAGGTGGTTTTTGCCAGACAGATGGATCGCGATCAAAGTCTTCTAAACTCTGTGGAGATGGAGGGGCTGAAGGGGTCTCTATAATTATTTTTAATTGTTCAAAAAGATCTGATTCTGCTTGGTTGTTTAAGGGAGTTGACTCGCAAGCACGTTGATATAAATTTTTCGCCTCTTCTAGTTCTTGCAAAAATACATTAGGATTACCAAATAAGTCAACTGGTAGCTGCTCGTTTGGGGTATATTCTGGATTACCGAATGAGTCAACTGGTAGCTGCTCAACACGAGTATATTCAAGCTGATAGGTAGGTCTACTATATAAATTTTCATTCCCCAGATATTTGCTTAAAAATTCTTGGGTTTCTGAACTCCGCTTTTCTTCGGGGATGCTACTCAAAATCCGAGCTATTTTTGCTAATAAATAGTTATTGGCGTTTTCTGTTTGGCAATCAAGCGCTCTCTTTAATAGCAGCGATTCAATTTGGGAAAATTTTTCATCAGTTAATTCGGAAGCAAAAGCTTCGAGACAATTTTGGGCTAATTCTTGAGTTTCTAAACTCAGAAGTATTTCTGGGTTTAGTAATAGCGTCCAAATCCGCTGGGCGTAAAAGTCAGGAGCAGAAATAGCAGCAATTAACAACCTCCTCCAAACTGCTGCTAGAGCATTTTCAGCAATAACAACATCCAAAATAGGCTGCCATTTTTCATCGGGTTGGTCGGTTTTTGGTAACTCTGTCAGATATTTTGACCAACAACGTAACATTTTTACTTCATCATCTACCAACAAGCTGTTTTCTGCATCCCAAATATGGCTCCCATCGGTTTGCAAGCGTCCCTCATGACCCTTCAGAGTAATTGTCTCAATTAGCAGGTTATTTTCTTTCGGTTGCATTTTCTTGTATCTCAACTTGCTCATTATATTGTTAGCTATCTTCATCCATTAAAATTTGCTCTTCTAACCTTTTACGAGCTTTTGCTACAAGAGGGTGTTTAGCAAGCTGAAGATCCTCCTTTTCTTTTCGATTGTAAAAATGTTTGATAATTCGGATGAGCGCACGGGTTGCCTCTGTTGGGTGGTTGGACAAAAATTGAGGGAATTTTTCAGTAAGGATATGACGGGCTAAGTCATAGTCTTGTTGGCGAGTGCTTGTTAATGAAAAAATCTGACTAGGAGTCATAGCAGTTGAAGACTGGCTAGTTTCATTATAACCAAAAACAGCATCATATACCTCGCGTGCTAAAACCGGATCTGCTTTCCAAATATCTTCGATGTGGCTCACTATCTCATAAATTTGAATATAGCCCGCCCGTTGAAGCTCATCATAACTAATAATTTTACGAATTATATTAGATGAGGCAGAAATATCGGAAGAGATAGTTCGACATATGCACTCTATAGGAAGTCTAAAAAAAGAGCTGGGTGGAACACCTTGACTCCAATAAAATTGTAAGAGAGCACTAGCTGCTTGATTGAGCAGTAGTTTAGCCGGTTCGGACAGAGTTTCTAAAGCATTAGATGCAGAAAATAAAATTGGTTGATTAACGTTGATTAATTGGGAATTACCTGTTTGGATAAGATCGCGAGCCAACTCAATCCACCAGTCACCTGATGTTGATTTAAAGAGTCTAGGTAAAGAGGAATATTGGGCAGCAGTAATAACGCCCTGTATTATCTGCTTCCAGTGCTTGTTATCCGGATCATTCCGAATAGTACCATCTAGTAAGGGTTGCAAATCATCACGGCTGATAGCCTCTTCAGCTATTACTAAATATCCAGGTAGTTTTTGAAGAACTGAAACTGAATTGCGTTCCAAATCGAGTAGCGTCTCCCAAAAATAATCTCTTCCTTGGTTCCAAGTATAACGATGAAATAGCACGAGGCTTGGTCGCAGAAATAAGCCCCAAGTATCAGATCGAGTGAGTTCATTAGCTAAATTTTCGTGTCGCGAGCGCACAAAAAGTCGTTCGGCCAGATAATCGAAAAGAAGGTGATGATTAAATTCAATACGTTTTGATTCAGGTAAACGACCAGGTAGTGAATGAGGGTGACGAATAAACTCTGTACTAAAGAGATCTCCATTTAGGTCCGTTGTCCATTTTTGCTTTGGAACAACTTGTAGAGTTTGTTGACTTACCATTTGCTCAATGAGAAGTTCTAAAGCTTCCGTTATTTCCTCGCGACGATCGTGTGATTCAACTCGTTGAATCCAATAACGCTCGAATAGTTCTGCTTGAGTAGAAATCCCAGAAAGTTGAACTGCTGATTCACCTTCTGCAATCAGTTTACATAAAAGATCGAGGCTAAACAAATTGCGGATAACTTCGCGAAGCTGAGGAATTTGATCTAAAACGGTTTGAATCTCTGGAAAATAACTGATTACTTCGCTTAACTCATTGTCATCTAAATCGGCAATAAAAAAATGATTTACTTTATTTAAATCTTTATGGCGGAACTCTAAGGATAGAGTTTCTTGCAGAGCAGGGAATTTTTCTCGTAGAGTACCGGAATGTTGCAGGTCAAAGTAACGAATAGAGGCAATTACTTTTATACCCCTGTGAAGAGCTAGTGAAAATAATTTTTGGTATGCGTTCATAGCACGAGTGTCACGCAAACCATCAAGCCCATCTACGATTAGAGTAGCTCCTGCGCCTGACGCTGCCTCAGCGAACAATCCCATCCAAGAATGTTGTAACTTTAGAGGAGTTTGTATTTCTGGTGCAGAATGATATGGCAAAGAGTCTGCCGCCCAATACCAAACTCGTTCGCCAGAATCTCGGAGTTGATTGGCTAGAGTTAGCAAACAGCCTGTCTTACCTGTTCCCGCTCCTCCTACAACTAAAAATGATTGTGTCTTTGCTGCTTCAAGCATTACCTCAACTACTGGTCGAGTAATTGGAAGTTGTTTTCCACCAATAATCAGTTTTGCTCTCCCCTGGCTTTCTTGATATTCTAATTCTGTAGCCGAATATTCCTGTAAGCGCTCGAAATCAAGACGATAATCGTGACTGTCTTGTAGAGTGACTCCTTCACCTTGTAACCTTTGTCGCAGTGCTAATCTGTCTTGTGAACCTCGTTCAGCCTGCAAATCATCAGCTAATGTCTTAAGGGACTGTATCACTTGAAGTATTTGAGCGGAGTTAGTTAATAAACCATACTGAAGTGCATCCACAACTCCAAAATAATCTGATTCGTTCTCTCCCAGACGAAGTTGCTTGATATAAGTATGTCGTAAGAGGACTTCTTTGCTATTAACTAAGTTTTGAAGCTCAGGATTGTTTTTTTTAGCATCCTCTGAATGTAAAGTTTGTAGTAAATTATCTAAGTCCTTAATATTTTCTTCATCCGTGTTATAAGCTGCATCGATTAAGGGACTTCCAGTGGGCAGTTGGCGATATCTTTTTAGAAATTTGCTTAATTTCTCTAGATTGCCATTAGTGTTTTCATAAAAGAGAACAAAACGTCGTTCTACTCCTGTAACCGGTGTTTTTTCCAATTCTTTATAGAATTGAATTAAAACAGATGCCCATTCACTGTTAGTCTTCGTAGACAAGCTCATGCTGGTTTTACATTGTCCATAAATTTTACCGTTACCAGTAAGTTCAACACGGAGATCGTCGATACTATCTTTTGTTTCACAGTAAATTCGCTCTGCTATTGAGGTAGCAGGAAGGTCAAATTCTTGTCCAATAACTGGAGTTTGAAGAAGGATACGAGCACAGTACCAGGCACTAACTCGGGCTTGGAAGCGTGCTCCGAGAGACATTGCTGACCCACCAGCAGTTGATTTTTTACTGGTCATTGGCTATTTCCTCCTTTTGCGGGGTTTTTCTTCGAGAACATTGCTTAAAAAATAGATATCTAAGGCATTGCCTAATAAATCAGTGGGGGGTTGATAGTTGGGGTCATTTGCCAATAATTCTGGATTAGGCGATCGCCGGCTCGATGTTACAGGTGGCGAAGCGAATATGCCCAGCATTTGGTATTTACCAAATAATTGATAAGTCTAACACAAAACAGGGTAAAATAGATTCACCGCTTAAAGTTACGGGGTTATCTAAACATTCTACTTCTGAGTTAGGATGAGAAATATAGGCTTGGCGATTTTTCCTATCAATCAACCATTAAGTAGGTAGGCGGGAAAAAACCAATCTATGTAACAAAATATTAAGTTACCTAATTGGAGTTAAACTTAAGACGTT
>NZ_JAUBOV010000068.1:31689-42254 GCF_036700405.1 Microcoleus sp. T3_D1 | reverse complement strand
GGATAAGTGAAAGATTTGTAGTAATGAAGCCCTTTGAATCTGGGCTTGCCTCTACGATTGCCATTTTTATCGGGCGTGGTGAAATTTGAAAACGAAGTTTCCACTCTGTTGACGACATCTTGCAAAACCTGAGAGTCCAACACTTTATAATCAGGAAATAGCTTTTTTGTGTTTTTCAGGTCAGCCAGTTGTATGGTTTGCCACTGTACATATCCGCCTTCAATGTTCGATAAAACGTCACCTTTCCTGGTCAAAGGATTGCCTGACTCATCCTTTTTTCTACCATCCCTAGTTTGCACTCTCGTCAAAGGAATATTTTGATAAATTTCCTCAATCGGGACTATCGAAACAATCAAGGGGCAGGCGTTGATAGGTGTTCTCGTGGCTGACCACCACCTAAATCTATCGCCAAGTCGGTAGTTGTACTGCCGACGACAGAGCTCTAGGTGAGCCACCATCGTTGTTAGTTGGGCTTTGGTGGGTTTGAGGCGGTATTTGTAAGTGAGTTGCATTTTTTAACTTTCTTTTTTCGACCTTTGCATAGTATAGTTTGTGTATGTCCAAAATGCCACACCAAAGATTACCATTTCAACACTTAGGAAGTACATCGAAAATCAAGATACTTCCGAAGATTAATTCATAGTGGCTAAGTCTAATTGTCGGTTTCCGTCCCTCCACCCGACGCTTCTTTCCATCACGCGGGCGTAATTTATTCGGGGTACTTCGCACAGCGCTCAGATGTGTCCCCTCTAAATATACCGAGGGACTTCCCGGCTGGTAGTTAAAACAAATTGAAAAATTTATATGTTTTCCCAAATATCCTTGACTTATTTTTTTATATGTGATAAGGGATATTTTTAAACTCTTGTCGATTTGCCACTCCCGGAGGGTCAACCCTGTAAGTGTTGGGGAGCAGTTAATAGTTTACCTGGAATTTTCAGGCAGGGAGCATCGCCCGATCGGTAGACTTTCACATCTTGGAGGCGTGGTTTCCCCACAAAGTCCGTAAATTTGGGCAATACGCTCAAACAGCTAAGGATGCTTAACTCGGTATTGAGGAATCAAAGCTAAAGGACTCAGTATGGCGACAGCAGCAAGCAATATCTGCCATGCTCAAGGCATCGCCTACGAAACTAGCACCATCCTACCAGCGACGGTGCAATAGGTTTAAAGCAGCACTCAGGCGCAACTGGAGCGGGTTTTGCCGACGCCTGGTTAATACCGCAGTGGCGCGGCGCCAATTGAATCACTAAACTGGCTCAAAACAGACGGGTCGATTTGCTTGCCCGCAGCGGCGCGAAACTCTTAGTAAACAAATCGAGTAGCAATGTCGATGCTTTCATCGAGCCTGTATTCGATCGTTCAAGCATCAGCTTGCTTTCCTCTCGTCTGCGGGCAACAGCGGCCGGGAAGGAAAACAAGAGTCGATCGTGCAAAATTTTCGTCGAGTCTGCGCTCGCCTCCGGTTGACCAAGAATTTCAAAGCTGGTACCCGCCACGTGATTTATCCGTGGAATCAATCCAAAATCGAAAATCGAAAATTCTCAAGCCCCCGCATTTATCCGTGGGGTCGCCTCTAAAATCTAAAATCTAAAATCTAAAATCTAAAATCGATTGACCTTCGAGTTGAGGCAGCAGCACTGGCACTGTCCTCAAACCTCCCGTCACAGACTTGAGTTTCAAAACCTGCATACCGGGAGTCAAATTTTATACTTGAAAGCTAATGCCCTTGTAACCCAGCGCTAAGCGGACTTGGTGGCAGTAAGGGGATGTACGGAACAGTAGTAAAAGCATCAGACTACAACTAACACCCAACTTGAGACCTAGACCTCTGAGATGAAAAAATGCGAGGAGCGAACGATTTTTCACCTGGAGGCTAGGCTCGTTGGGCAAACACTCTCGGATCGCCCTAGTTAGGGAGACTTTTTAGGAGAAGGGGCAGGGGTAGTAGTTGCACCACCAGCCCCAGGAGTGGCTTTTGGAGATGCAGAAGAAGCAGGGGGAGTAGTAGTAGTGCCAGTGCCACCAGGGCCGCCCGGAGAGGGGCTAGGGGAGCTGGGGCTGGTGGTATCTCCTCCGCAGGCGCCGAGGGCTGCTGCCAAGCCCACTACCAAAGTCAAACGAATTAATCCCTTGTTCATAAAAACTCCTTAACATTGAAAACCCATCGCAAGGAAGGGAATAGTGTACTTGAGAAACAATGCTGGCACGAATAGCTCAACGATTCGCTCGTTGATTACAATACTGCATTTATTAATAAATTTCACATAGATTATCGCTAACCAGCAAAGATTTCTTTTTTTTGGCAAATCCTGAAGTCAAAGAGACCAGTGGTAGGATGGGTTGGTTGGCTTGTGAGGTATCCTTGGTAAGGATAACCGATCGAACGCAGATTGCCACAACGGGCGATCTGGGAGACAAAAAACTCTTAAGCTCAATCAAGCTGAAGCTACCCCACTTTACTTATTGGTGAACTCTATGACCGCTGCTATCAGATCCCCCGATTCTCCACGCTCCCGATCGACCCGCAAGCCCGCTGCTGGCCCAGCCAAAAGCAAAGTTACTTCTATTGCCAGAGCTAGGCGGGCGAAGACAGGGCCGGTATTGCCCAACTACTCGCCAGCAGACGAACAGGCTCAGGTTCGGCAGTCCGCATCGGTGCTGAAAGTCTTGCCAGATCGCCAGCAGCAGCCAGTGTGGTTGCGATCGCTCCTGCAGGCACAGCGCGCCTCCTCAGTGGTAGCAGTTATGCTTTTGGGCGGTGCTCTGAGTCTCTACGGCTTGACTGTTTACGGCGAGCAGCGCTGGAGTCAGGATTATCAAAAACTGGAAACTCTGCGCCTCCAAGAACAGCAGTTGAGTGCTGCTAGCGAAGTCTTGAAACACCAACTTGCTAAAGAAGCCCAAAATCCCGAAACCGGTTTGGCTCCACAGAATCCTGGGAACACGATTTTCTTGCAGCCGGCCCCTGAAACCCGATCGCCCGTTGCGGCACCAAATTCTGAGCCCGCTCTCAAGAAGGGAGGCGGTGTGGAAACACCGCTGGGCTATTAAGCCTGTGTCAAAGCCGAGAGCGCCCTCCGGGCCTTCCTTCTCCGAGGGCCTGAGAATTTGAGGATCTAATTTCCTTTTTGACTTTTTTGCAAGTCGCGATCGATTTTCTGCTTGCAACCGGAAGTTACAAGTTAAAAATAATTAACACCACTTCAAAAAACAGAATGCAACTGTAGGTCTGATCCAAACCCTGATAGCGATCGCTCATTCCCAAGTCTTGAATTTTCTCTTCTAAATTCTAAATTCTAAATTCTAAATTCTAAAACGCTCTAACTTGCTATTGAATTTTTAATGCCATGAGCTACGACCCCCGTTTTGACCGCTACAGATCGCCGAATTTCAAACGCCCAAAACAGGCGGGCGATTCCCTACGGGATAGCTTCGCCGCGCGTACTGGGTGGGAAAAACCAGCCAAACCTAGATATTCCGGCAGTTTCGGCCGATCGCCACAACAGACGGCTGCATCTTGGGGGCGACCGGTGGAGCGTTTAAAGCGCAGCAAGTTCCGTTTGTGGGCCGTGTGGGCGGTGTTGATGCTGGGGGGGCTGGGGCTGGCTGTGAATTTGTTTTATTTGCAGGTGACGCGAGCTCCGGCGCTGCGTAAACAGGCTCTTCAGCAGCAAACTCTCAAAACGAAGCCGTTTGTACCGAGACGCCCGATAATTGACCGCGCAGGGAATGTTTTGGCGATCGACAGACAGGTGTACACGCTCTACGCTCACCCGAAGTTGTTTAACCACTCGAAGGCGGAAATAGCGGCTTTATTGGCTCCGATGCTGGCGATCGAACTGACTCCGGGCACTACGTCGGAAACTGAACTGATACGCAGGTTTAATCTTGCTGAAAGCGGTATTACAATTGCGGAGTCTCTACCTCAAGAGGTTGCCGATCGCGTCGCTGGGATGCAAATTAAAGAGAGTCTGGTGGATGGCTTGGAGTTGCTGCGGCAGCAGCAGCGTTTTTACCCGCAGCAGGAGTTGGCGGCTGATATCCTCGGTTATGTGGACGGGGAACGGAAGGGACAAGCCGGGGTGGAATACAGCCAGCAGAATTTGTTGGAACGATCGATGCCGTCGATTCAGTTTAGCAGGTCGAGCAATGGGAATTGGGTGCCCGATCGGCTGACGGCGGGATTTGTGCAGCTTGATGACTTGAAATTGCAATTGACGATCGACAGTCGCTTGCAGCGGGCGGCCCGAAGTGTCCTCAAGGAAAAAATGAAGCAACACGATGCGAAGCGGGGCACAGTGATTGTAATGGATGCCAGTAACGGGGAATTGCTGTCAGTGGTAGCGGAACCTTCTTATGACCCGAATCAATATTTTAATTTCGATTTGTCGCGCTATAAAAATTGGGCTGTAACTGATGTTTATGAGCCTGGTTCGACTTTTAAAGCGATTAATGTGGCGATCGCTCTGGAAGCGGGTGCGGTGAAACCTAATACTGTGTTTAACGATGAAGGTCGGATTTACATGAATCCCTGGACTATCCAAAATTCCGATTACCAAAGAGCAGGAGCGCGCGGCCCTTCGACTGTTACTGAGATTTTGAAACATTCTAGTAATGTGGGGATGGTGCACATGATGAGAACCATGAAACCTTCTCTTTACTATCAAGCTTTAGAAAAACTCGGACTCGGACAAACAGCAGGAACTGATTTGCCTTTTGAAGTAAGCAGTCAACTTAAAAATCGAGAGCAATTTATTAACTCTCCTGTGGAAGTTGCTACTACTGCTTTTGGTCAGGGTTTTTCGATTACTCCGATGCAGTTGGTGCAGCTTAACGGCGCTTTGGCTAACGGCGGAAAGTTGGTGACTCCTCATGTTGTGCGGGGACTTTTTGATAGGGATGGTGAAGCTTATTGGAAGCTTCCGAGGCCGGTTCCAAAGCAGGTTTTTTCGCCGGAAACTACTAAGCAGGTGTTAGAAATGATGGAAACTGTGGTTGATGGTGGTACGGGGAAAGCTGCACAAATTCCTGGGTATCGGATTGCTGGAAAAACGGGCACGGCTCAAAAAGCTAATGCTGGTGGGGGTTATTCTGACAAGGCGATTATTACTAGCTTTGTGGGGATCATGCCTGTGGAGGCTCCTCGGTATGTGGTTTTGGCGGTGATTGATGAGCCGAAGGAGGGTTCTTCGGGGGGGACGGTGGCGGCGCCGATTGTGGAGTCGGTGATGGAGGCGCTGATTTCTATTGAGAAAATTGCGCCGAGTAAGAAGTAGTTGATTATATCTGAGATGTTGCACCGTCAGCAACAGGCTTTCTGGCCTGTTCCACAGGGAGCATCTCAGTTTTGCATTTACAGTGCGAGCGTCCCCGCTCGCGTATTGTACAATACGCGAGCGGGGACGCTCGCACTACAATAAAAAAAATGCTTTTTACAAAACTGAGATGCTCCCGTTCCACAAGAAAATTCACTCTTTGTGGAACAGGCCGAAAAGCCTGTTCTTGAGAATGGTGCAAGATGTGAGTTATATCGGAGATGTTGCGTCAGGAATTGACATCGAATATAAGCATCGACAACAAGGCTATTGAGGGCACGGCAATGCCGTTTCCCTACCCCAAAATAATTCATCGGGCGATCGGATGTAACGATCGCCGGATTTGTAGGGAAACGGCACTGCCGTGTCCTGATTTCGGGTAATATCGTTTTCCCTGACGCACCCTACATCAGTGACTCAGTAACAATATCTTTTGTTGTCGTTGGGTTTTAATTGTCTTTGGGAGGTGCGTTTATGTCCTAGGAGAGTGGAGATGATGATGCAGCGTTGGCTGTTTCTTAAGTTGGGATGATATAGTGTTAGGGTTCCTTTGGCTCTTATACTCGTTAGGGTGCAGTCGTGGTCGCTTCGAGATACGGGGCAACCTCTGTGGTTGAACATGACGCGCCGGATTGTGCCCTTTGTTTTTTGCTCGTTGTTTTCATTTACTTGGAGCACTGTTGTTTCATTTGTATCTATTTGAATTTGCGGTTCTAGGTTTTTCCATTGACTGGCTGCTACTTGGCCGGGGGGAATGTCGGCTGGATGGACTGCTACTTGTACGTTTTCTCCTACTTGTTTGAAGCTGGCTTGCCATGAAATTTTGGATCGTTTGGCGTTGCTGCGGGCAAGTTCCATTGCCCAATAAGCTCGATCGAGCGATACCTTTAAACGGTGGTTGTTGATAAACATTAGCCAAGAGGGGGCGACGATCGCACTAAATATTCCTATGATAAAAATAATTATCAATAGCTCAATCATGGTAAAACCTGCGGCAGGTGTAGTGGCTCTGCCTTTTAGCATTTTATTTATTGACACGTAGATGCACTCCCTGATATTTAGCTGGGCCAAAAAACAGCTAGGAGGAGCTATTTTTTATTGGGTATATTTTAACTTTGGGTTTGGCGAGTGTGTAGATCGGTATTTACTGAAAATTTATGCGACTTTAAAAAAAACTGCGGGTAAGAAAACGGCAGTCAGGAAACGGTAGTGCCGTTTCCCTACAGCAATTTTGTCGATCGGATCGCGAATTAAATAACTTACAATTTTAATTGTTATTGTGGGATGGGCGTCCCGCCCGTCCAAAAAGGACGGGCGGGACGCCCATCCCACTTTCAAGAGTGGAAGTTATTTAATTCTCATTCCATCGCCCGATCGCACGGATCGGATGTAACGATCGCCGGATTTGTAGGGAAACCGCACTACCGTACCCTGCTTTCGGGTAATATGGTTTTCCCTGACCAGGAATTTCAAAGGTAGTACCGGCTACGTAATTTATCCGTGGAATCAATCCCAAATCGAAAATCGAAAATCCTCAAGAAAGAGCATTTATCCGTGGGGTCGCCTCTAAAATCTAAAATCTAAAATCTAAAATCGATTGACGCACCCTACATCAGTGACTATTTGGTTTGAGAGGCGGGCGATCGCTCCTCCTGGACTAAATACTCCTGTTCCTAACGGTAAATTGTTATTAGCAAGGAGCCGTTTTGATTGGAAGACGAGCGACAATGACTATTAGAATATCAAAAGGATACAATTGTTAGCAAAAACAGCGGTGGCGGTGCTACTTATGCTAAAATTGCTGCGGCTAGGGAACTGGGAATTCCGGTTGTGATGGTGCAGCGCCAGCAGATTCCCGCTGTGGAGCAGGTTGCTGATGTTGAAGGGGCGATTTATTGGCTAATTCACCAGTTGAATTGAATTGAACCGCGAAGACGCGTTCGGCGAAGCCGTTCCCTTTCCCCGCAGGGGTTCGGTGAAGGGTAGGGTAGGACGCGAAGGAAGAGGGAGCAGAAGCGCAATTACCAATTACTCGGATTTCTGCTGACTATTCAAAGAGTTAAGATGATTGTTCATATCCTGCAAATATTTTGATAAAACAGGATACTGTGAAGTTGCTAGCAGTGCATCTTTTTTCTGGGTGACTGTTGTTTCTAATGGCAAAACGCGATAGTTATTTTTATTGTTCTGAGTATAGCGGTGTACCCAAGTAGGATATGTTTTTACATCTGTAATTTCTGTGGTTTTTTCGGGAAATTTTTTGCGAATATTTACTTGCAAAATCACGCCTAAGTCTGTATATTTTTTATTCTGACCGGAAATGAAGTTTCCCATTGAATAAATGGCTACAGCTTTGCGGGTTTTGCCATTTTGGCCGGGAAAATTAAAAATTTTGTAAGGTTGGACGACGTGGGGATGGCTGCCGAGAATGATGTCTGCACCAGCTTTTAATAGGTTTTCAACTAATTGTTTTTGTTGGGTGTTTGGCTGTCGCTGATATTCATCGCCAAAATGCAGGGAAATTGCGATAATATCTGCTCCTTGTTTGCGGGCTTTGGCAATGTCTTTGACTATCTTTTTTTCGTCGATTAGGGAAACTAAGTAATCTTTGCCTTTGGGTATGGGAATGCCGTTTGTGCCGTAGGTGTAGGCTAGCTTGGCTAATGAAATGTTGTTTTTGGTGCTGATAAAAGTGCGATCGGCTGCGGCGGCTGATGTGGCTGTTCCTATGGCAGCAATTTTGCGATCGCTCAGATTGGCGATCGTCCTAATTACTCCTTTTTCTCCCCGATCTAAAGCATGATTGTTCGCCGTTGTCAAGATATTAAATCCAGCTTTTTTAGTCGCATCCGCTAATTGAGCCGGTGCGTTAAATAGCGGATATCCCGTATATCCGCCCGCATCGGAGCCCGCTAAAGGTGTTTCGAGATTTCCGATCACCCAATCGCCTGTTGACAGGATACTTTTAACTGGTGCGAAGAAAGTGTCAAAATTGTATGTTTTCTTTTTTGCGTCGTAGCCCGATCGCGTTTGGGTACTGTGCATCATAATGTCGCCGACAGCAATTAGTTTGGCTTCTTTGATCTCAGACTTGGGTTGGGCGGGGACAGGGGTTGCTATTGGCGAGCGACTTTCTGTAGGCTGTGTGTTGGTTTGCTGGTTGATTTTTTGGGGTTGGATATTGCAGCTAGCCATTAAAAATGCAGCTATTACCGAGAGCGTCGGGGAAAATTTCATAATTTATCTATAGTAATTTATCGTGTTTATGGTATCATTAATAATCGCAATTTAGGCAGTTTTTTTTTTTGAACCACAGAGAGCACAGAGGAAAAGAAGAAAACAAAGATGTTGGCAAGTTTTGTTAGGATATCGATGGTTTGCTGGCTACTGGAGAAGGAATGTTTAAAAAATATTTGATTATTGGATTTATAATTTTTGCATCGGTTATCGGTTTAGGTACTTTGAGCTATGCTGAAAGTTCGGCAGATAAACCTTTTGAATTTGCCTTGATTGGCGATTTGCCCTACAGTGCCGAACAGGAAGCACAATTTCCTAGTTTGATTGCAGATATCAATCGATCGCCCGCAGCGTTTGTCGTCCACGACGGCGACATTAAAAACGGTTCTAGTGTCTGCGATGATGCAACTTTTGTCAGCCGCAAGCAGTTATTTGACAATTTTGAGATGCCGTTTATTCTTGCCTATGGCGATAATGAATGGACGGATTGCCACCGTTCAAAAAATGGCAGTTACGATCCAGTAGAAAGACTGGCTAAACTGCGGGAAATATTTAGCAACGGTAATCAAAGTTTGGGAAAGCGCACCTTAACTCTCACCCGTCAAAGCGAAAACCCGCAGTTTGCTAAATTCCGCGAAAATGTTCGCTGGATTTATCATGGAGTTGTGTTTTTCGCGATTAATATGCCGGGAAGCAACAACAATTTTGGTCGCACTCCCGAAGCAGATGCAGAATATGCCGATCGCAATTGGGCTAACTTAGCCTGGATCAAAGAATGTTTTGCTTTAGCCAAACGCAGCAACAGCAAAGGAATTGTGTTAGTTGCACAGGCAAATCCGGGATTTGAATTCGATCCGACGGACAAAAGAAGAAGTGGCTACAACGATTTTATCGCAACTCTGGAAACAGAAACAGGCAATTTCCCAGGGCAGGTTGTATTCGTCCACGGCGATACTCACTATTTCCGCATCGATAAACCTTTACCATATTTTACCGATGAGACTCAACTACCGAGAATGAAAAATTTTACTAGAGTTGAAACTTTTGGTTCTCCAAACGTGCATTGGTTGCGGGCTTTTTATGACCCGAAAAATCCTAATTTGTTTGAGTTTAAGCAGCAGTTTGTTCCGCAAAATTAGGCGAGGTAACACAATTTTTATGCAAGACAAATATTTTTTTGATTACACTGAAGATAGGTAGAATTGAGGAATTTATTTATGATAATCGCAACTGAGCGCCTCACCCTTGAAGAATTTCTGAAACTGCCAGAAACCAAACCTGCTAGCGAATATATTGAGGGGGATATTATCCAAAAACCTATGCCGAAAACAAAGCATAGCTTATTGCGATTAAAAGCCTGCAACGAAATTAATCAGGTGACGGAAACTCCCAAGATAGCTTATGCGTTTCCAGAGTTGCGGTGTACGTTTGGCGGTCGATCGATTGTTCCAGATATTGCGGTACTATTGTGGGAACAAATTGAATTTGATGAGAGCGGTGAACCGTTGGATGATGTGCTAATTGCACCGTATTGGGCGATCGAAATCCTGTCGCCACAACAAAGCTCAAATCGCGTAACTAGAAAAATTATTCACTGTCTTCAACATAATTGTCAGTTGGGGTGGCTAATCGATCCAGACGATCGATCGATTTTAGCGTTTTTGCCCAACCAACAACCGCAATTCTGCGAAGGTAGCGATGTCGTTCCTGTACCCGAAATGATTCCCCTGAATATCACCGCCGAACAGGTGTTTAGCTGGTTGAGAATGCAAGAATGAATCAGGGCGATCGTCTTTTTTTACATCACATCCGGTTTTAAATCTCCTTTTCTTTAAAGTCTCGCGTTGCGCGGAGGCAAGGGAAGTGTAGTTGCGGTTGAAACCGCCGATCGTAGGGGCGGGTTTCACCGACAATAATTGTTAATAATCGACAATATAGTAAACCCGCCCCCACCCAACGGTCAATCCCCATATATGTTTTTCTCCGGCGAGCAAAATCAAGGTTCATGTA
>NZ_JAUBOV010000068.1:24218-31589 GCF_036700405.1 Microcoleus sp. T3_D1 | reverse complement strand
GGTTATTTGTGGTGTGGGGGCGGGTTTATATAGATTGTTTGTACTCGTTATATATTGTCTGTAAAACCCGCCCCTACGAAATTTCCTATTTCCGCCAGTAGGTTATTTGTGGTGTGGGGGCGGGTTTATATAGATTGTTTGTACTCGTTATATATTGTCTGTAAAACCCGCCCCTACATATATTGTCTGTAAAACCCGCCCCTAGGAAATTCCCTATTTCCGCCAGGTGTCAAATTGGTCTTCGGAACAGCCATTAATAAATTGATTGTTCACCCAACCGTCAAGGATTGTCAAAGTTTCATTAGGAGGATTACCCGAAAATCGGGCTGCAATTTTCACCCAATTACCTTGTCTGCTGACAGCCCTAACTCCGTCTCCCCTTTTCAATTTAGCTACAACCGGGTACTTATTGCCTGGGCCTTTGCGAATGTTAACAGCGCCACCTTCACCTGTAATAAACGAGCATTGAGTTTGCTTTTTTAAAGCTTCTGCTTTTGCGGGAGCAAGGCTTTGCTGCTTGCCGAAAACAGGAAAGCTGTAAAGTGAGAAGCTAAAACTTGCAACTACGGCTGCAATAAAAAAGGCTTTTGATTGAGTAAAAATTAGCATTATTTCATTTCCTTGGATTGACCGAACTGAAGTCCTGACTATAATTTTTTTGAGAAGAACTTCAGTCCTTACTACTAACTGTTATTTGACAGAGGCAAACCATTCGGTAACACCTTGGGCGATCGCCTCGGCTAACTTCTTCTGTTCTGTCGGATTCACAATCCATTCAAACTCTTCGGGATTGATCATAAATCCCAATTCCATTAAAACAGATGGAGCAACGGCAGGACGAGTCATGGCTAAGTTGTTCCAGAATACACCATAACTCGGACGGTTCAACTTGGCAACTAAATAATTGTGCAAAAACATTGCCAAACTGTGCGCTTGCGGGTGAAACCAGAAAGCGCCGACGCCTTTAGTATTAATCGCGTCGCCGTTATCTGGCAAAGCATTGTAGTGAATTGAAATTGCGATCGCAGGTTCTTCTTTTTGAATCATTTCCACCCTCGGTGGCAAATCCAAATCGACATCTTCTACCCGCGTCATTACCACATTCGCGCCCCGATTTACCAATTCCTGTTGCACCAATTTCGACACTGTTAAAGCTACTGTTTTTTCCCTAATTCCCACTGGACTCACAGCACCTCCATCCTCCGGCCCGCCGTGTCCCGGATCGATGAGAATCTTAATTCCCGACAGCGGTTTTGCTTGCGATACAGGTATCATGCTTGTATTCGCCGGCGGGTGTTTTAAAGACAGCACTAAAGTTGTGCCCTCGTATCTCAACTTGTAACCCCACTGCTGGGCAGATTTGAGATTAAAAGTGTATTGTACTTGCAGCGGCGCGATTTGTTGCCATTCCAAACGTGAAATTACGGGGTCATCGTCGAGGCGAATAATGTCAGTTTGAGCGGTGGTATTGTACAGGGTTAAAGTGAAAGTGCGTTCTCCTTCCTGCACGGTGACTGGGACGGGTGTTTCTAAGGGAAATAACACCTCTGTCCAGCCGGAAACTTGACGCGATCGCGCGCTGCGAATAATCGATCGCGGAGGCACTGCATCCTTGACAATTTGCACTTCTGATGCTTTAATCCAAGCACCGTAATCGAGTCTGAGCCATTCTCCTTCCCGCCCGATAATTGTTGCTCGCGTTCCCTTCGGCAGCGGTGTCATCCGAGAAAAATCTGTACTCGCCCCGGTTCGGGCAACACCCGGATCGGCCGTTACTTCTGCTACTTCTAAATCCGCCGGAGAGAGAATAGAAATCTTGCCCGTACCTTGTTGGCTGATAGTTCGATCGTTCATTGTTAGCTCAAACGATGGCACGCCTAAATCAACTGTTTCTCCCTTAGATGAGAGGGCGTTCTCAGGGGTTTTACCGCAGCCTTGATACTGTTGGCTGCCGCCTTTTTTGATCGGGGAGTTTTCACCTAATAATACAGATTTGTTGTCGGGTAGTTCGACCTGCGATCGCGCTTTTAAAGGAATAGTAATTCCCGCCAATTTTACCGAAACTTGAGCATTCGCAGGTGCGATCGCCCCAAAGCAAATATATTCCCCCGGCAAACTCGCCACATCGACTTTCGGCGTTAGAGAATCTTTAGCAAAAGCCAATCCTACAGGGGCTACCGGCTGATTAGACTCGCGCGTCACCTTAATTTTGACTTCCTGATTTTCGTAACGCAAGGTAAAGACATTTTCGCCGAGTTGCAGCGGAAAAGTCGGGGCGAAATGCCCGGATGCGGTGCGCGAAATTTGGTTGCCATTTACTAAAACTTGTCCCGGTGCGGGCGCTGTACCGATAAAAAAGATGCGATCGGCTGTAGTTTTGTGGTTGGCGGGAGGATAAGCGACGAACAAAGGTTGAGCGGCGACAGCTACAGAGGCGATCGCCAGCATCATCCCAAACACAACTAATCCTAAAAATTTTCTCATTCTAAATTGCAACTAATTGAGACTCTGTTGATTATTTATACTAGAACTTGCCCTCCGAAACCGGATTTCAGAGGATTAGTCGTAAGTCTTATTTACTAGACAGAGCCCATTTTATCAGGTTTGTAGTTGCAATTGAGCGAGGTGCCACATAAATTTCCGCGTCAAACCATTAAGTTTTAATTAATTCCGAGGTCGTTCTCCACAGTTGCTCCAACCGATTCGCCGGCATCGTCAAATACAAAACATCCCCCGTACTCAAACAACAATTCAGTAAATCCCAGCCGTGAATAGTTTGACCATTAGTTTCCGCATAAAGAGGCACAAAATCAGCAGACATAGCAGCATCTTGAATACGGTGGCCACAGAAAGGATGGTTTGGCGTAATCAATGTGGCCAAGCAAACCCATAGACTATCAGCAGTCATTCCGTTGCCCAAAATTCGACCTCCAATCGCCGCCGCCGCGAAAGCAGGAGCAGCCAATTCCGTCGGGTTCAAAACTCCTTCAAACTCAAAAACTTGCTGCACCATCAAAGCAAAATGTGGGTCTTGATTGCGGACTATAACTGATAGTTTTGGTGCCAATCCTTTAGCACTCAAGGCAATTTCGACATTAGACATATCGCTGCTAGTTACCGCCAAAAGTGCTGCCGCTTGCTTAACATTAGCAGCTTCCAGAGTTGCGGGAAAACTGGCACTTCCCTGAATGACCGGAATTTTCATTGAGCGAGCCGTGCTCAGAAAGCGACAGTTTGGATCTTGCTCGATCGCCACAATATCGTAACCGTTAGTGTGTAGTTCTTTAGCAATTTGGATACCTATTCCTCCGAGCCCGCAAATAATGTAATGATGGCGCTGCGGAACTCGCGCCACATCCCAATATTCGGTAAAGCGAGTTCCCAATACATAATCGTTGAGCAGCGCGTAGCAAATGCCGATGATGCCGGCTCCAACTAACATCATGACAACTGTAAATAGTTTAATGCTTTCAGGAGCTTGTTCGGCCACTTTTTCATAGCCTCCGGCTCCGGTAATCATCCCTACTGAAAAATAAAGAGAATCGACAATTGAGATATGGTTGTCAACACAAATATAGGTAGCAGTAGCAACGGCAATCATTGACAGCAGCGTCAGTACAACAATTACGGCTGCTTGGCTGTGCTGCTGAAATCTGTGCAGCTTAGTTAATGTTTTGAGCAGTTTTTGAGTTAAAGTTTTTTGGGGGCTGTGGATAGTCGGCTGAGTGGCAACAATTAGCCGATCGCCCTGCTGACACTGCCGATCGGCAAGCACCGCCGATACTAAATCAGTTTTGTTAGCAGCCGGCAGATAATAAATCAACATTCGCGATCGATCGTCCCACAAATCGCTGAGTTTGCGATTTTTCCAAGGATGTGTTTCATCGATATATTCTTCGTGAATCGGCCAAGTGCGATCGAACAAACGCAACTGTCCGATCGCCTGACTTCCCAGAGCCGCAAAGGCAAAAACCGGAGCAGCCAACGATGAAACGCTCATGGAAGTGTGATCGGGCAAAGTGTGGTCAATCCTGTCGCCCAAGCTAGTATTGAACAATCTGTTGATGATGCGAATCTGAGGATTGAGAATCCTCGCCTGCATCAAAATTGCCAAATTTACAGCATCATCGTCTCCTGCAATTACTAAAGTGTGAGCGTTTTGAATGCCAGCAGCCAACAAGGTAGAAGCTGCTTGCAAATTACCGACAACCACATCAGAAGTTTCGCCGCGAATTGGGCGATCGCTAATACCAACCACAATCGCTCCTTGCTGTCTCAACAAACAAAAAATCTTGTGTCCCGTGTGGCCCAACCCGCAAACAATGATTCGAGGTTTCATAAAAATTTATTTGCCAGCCAATTTCGGAGCTGTGCTTTGTAGTTTTACTTACCATTGTTGACTGCTCTGGCTTTGAAGAATGTAGCTAAAAACACTATCTAGGATGCTTGTGCCGCAGTGGCCTCGAAGTTTTGGAACAAGGAAAGGACAGTGCCGTGTCTCTACAGCCGCGTTCCCCAGTTTTGAAACAAGGACACAGCAGTGCCCTGTACCTACAGATATGAGGTGCAACTAAGGAATGAGAATTAAATAACTTCCACAACTTTGTGGGATGGGCGTCCCGCCCGTCCAAAAAGGACGGGCGGGACGCCCATCCCACAATAACAATTAAAATTGTAAGTTATTTAATTCGCGATCCTAACCTGATTTAATATTTGAAAAATATCCGGGTGCGACAGCCAACCAGCAGAATTTGAATAGGTAGGGACAGGACACTGGCTCTTAGTCACAACTTAAGGTATAACCCCTAGTCCGGCAGGGGTTAAAACCCCGGCCTAATAGCGAAAGTCCTCTAAAGAGGACTAATGAGTTTAACAGTCTTTTTCTCAGTCCTCTTAAGAGGACTTTAGCTTTGAGGCAGGGAATTCATTCCCTGACGGACTACCGGTTTAACCTTAAGTTGACACCAATAGATACTGCCCTGTCCCTACAACTATGACTTCCTACATAAATTTAGCTGCCTTAGCGGCAGGAGTTATTATGAAATTGACTGCACCCTTATTAGCATCCGCTTTAGTTTTCGCCGGTACTGTCGCCTTGCCAAGCCAAGTGCAAGCAGATCCCAGCAACTCTTGGAATAGCACTAGAACAACATTTCAGTGCGTTACTTCCGGTCGGAATTTTGTCACAATTGCGCGGCGGGGAAATGTGACGACTGATCCAATGATTCTGTGGAAATCTACCGAGTTCGGCCGCGAATATACACCTTGGCAGCGCTGCCAAATTGTTTCCAATAGATTGACCAAAGCTGTTGCCCAGAATGGCGGAAGATTGAGCAACTTGCAGTTAACAACAGGAATTGTTAATAACTTGCCCGTAGTTTGTTACGTCAACGGACGGGGGCGCTGCAACTCTCAAAATCTGCTGTTCACCCTAGACAAGCGCAATGCTAAAAATCCCGGTGATGCTTTAACGAAATTGATTAATTTTGCCCAAGACGGCAGCGGCCCCGTGGCAGTGTTCAGAACCGGAGCTCCATCGGCTGCACCGCAGTTTGTTCCCTTTGGAGATATGGTCGATCGAGCTTTTAATTCTCCAAACAATAAACCGTCAGTTCCTGTAGCAAAACCGCAGGGCGATCGAGGCATTTAATAGCCGCGCCTCTAAGGAATGAGAATTAAATAACTTCCACTCTTGAAAGTGAGATGGGCGTCCCGCCCGTCTTTTTTGGACGGGCGGGACGCCCATCCCACAATAACAATTAAAATTGTAAGTTATTTAATTCGCGATCCTAACTTGCACCTGAAAAAGTTGGAAACTATTGTGGGGAGTAGGGGTTGGGCTTCTAGCCCGCCCCTAAATATTTAGACTAAAAAAACTACACTGTCACCCCTTCAATCTTCTCATCAGTCAACTCATACAACTCGCGCAACTGCTGCAACTTATCCGCATCCGGCAGCCAAAAACCCCGCCCGTTAGCCTCCAACATTCTGCCGACAATATTGCGAAAAGCTTCAGGATTTGCCTCCCGCAACTTCTTCGCCATTGCCTGATCTAAAGCATAAGTATCAGCCGCCTGATCGTAAACCCAACTATCAGTAAAATCAGCCGTTCCGCCCCAACCAATTAACGCCGTCATCCGCTGCGAAATTTCATAAGCGCCGCCCGAACCTTGATTAACCATCGCGTTAGCCCACTTAGGATTTAGCAACTTAGTTCGATATTCCAAGCGCAGCAAATCTTCTAAATTGCGAGGCGTTGTATCCTGAGAAAAACTTTCTACAAAACTGGTATTGACTTTTTTGCCGCGCTGCTTTTCTGCGGCTTTCTTCAAGCCGCCAGTATTCGCATAATACTCTTGAATATCAGTCAAACCGTATTCAACAGAATCAATTTCTTGAATTATGCGATCGCACCCTTGCAACAACTGAGTCAAAACCTCCGGCCTCGCTTCCCCCTTATCCTTCCTCCCGTAACTAAAAACATTGCGACTTTCCCAAGTTTTCCCCAACTCATCCCCCGATTCCCAACTACCATCAACAACCCTATCGTTAACCAAAGAACCAAAATCCCCAGCCGGATTAGAAAACAACCTTGCCGAATAATTCTGCACACCTTTGGCCTGCAAAATCAAAGCGTGTTTGCGAATAAAATTCTCCGATTCCGGTTCATCAGCATCCGCTGCCCGCACGAACAAATCATCCAACAATTCAATAATATTGACAAAGCTATCTCGGAAAATACCCGAAAGATTTCCCAACACATCAATCCGGGGATGACCGACATCAGCTAACGGCTTTAATTCATAGCGAACAATGCGACCAGTACCTTCTTTTAGAGGTGCAGCCCCCACCAATTCTAGCAGAATTCCAATAGATTCACCGCGAGTCTTAATCGCATCCAAACCCCACAACATCACCGCCACAGTCTCAGGATATTTACCCTGTTCTTTAACGTGCTTCTCAATAATTTTCCGAGCAATTTCGCGCCCCCTTTCATAAGCCGCCGGAGAAGGCATCCGATAAGGATCTAAAGCGTGAATATTCCGACCAGTTGGCAACACCCCAGCCCCATCCCGCAACAAATCCCCACCGGGTGCAGGCAGAATATATTCCCCATTCAAACCCCGCAAAAGATTAGTTAATTCATCCGTCGTTTGCAACAACAAATCCCTAACTAGCAAGCCCTCCTCAAAAACCCCATCAAACCCCTCTTGTGGCACAGGCATCTTGCCTGTGCTGGTTTGTGGCACAGGCATCTTGCCTGTGCTTGTTTGTGGCACAGGCATCTTGCCTGTGCTTGTTTGTGAAACAGGCATCTTGCCTGTGCTTGTTTGTGAAACAGGCATCTTGCCTGTGCTTGTTTGTGGCACA
>NZ_JAUBOV010000068.1:2980-24118 GCF_036700405.1 Microcoleus sp. T3_D1 | reverse complement strand
GGCATCTTGCCTGTGCTGGTTTGTGGCACAGGCATCTTGCCTGTGCTGGTTTGTGGCACAGGCATCTTGCCTGTGCTGGTTTGTGGCACAGGCATCTTGCCTGTGCTTGTTTGTGAAACAATTGCTTTCACCTGTTCCTCCGACAACCTATCCCCAAAATAAGCCTCA
The DNA here is from genome assembly GCF_036700405.1 of Microcoleus sp. T3_D1. Taxonomy (NCBI): domain Bacteria; kingdom Bacillati; phylum Cyanobacteriota; class Cyanophyceae; order Oscillatoriales; family Microcoleaceae; genus Microcoleus; species Microcoleus sp. T3_D1. The sequence continues at coordinate 23,950 of NZ_JAUBOV010000068.1, read as the reverse complement.
AGATAAGAGGTCATTTCCTCAGAATTAGGCGGTTCCCCCAGAACGTGCAAACCAGAAGAAAACAAGCGAGATTCCACCACCTGCAAATATTCGTACAGCTTCACCAAATAGCGGTTAAAAGCATCAGCACTGAACATTCCCACATTCTCAAAACTAAAAGCAATACCCAACTTGCGAGCATCCTCAAACGGACAATCAGCCTCCAAACCGCTATCTAAAATTTTCTTACAAATAGCCTCCTTCAGCACATAATTTTTTGCCGTATCTTCCCGATATTCCGCAATCAAATCCCGCAAAGCCATCAATTCCTTGTACAAGCCCGCGCGACCGTAGGGCGGCACGTTGTGAGAAATCAAAACACCGTAACCGCGCCGTTTTGCTAACATCGATTCCGAGGGATTGTTGGCAGCATAGATATAAAGATTCGGCAAACTTCCCAACAGAATATCCGACCAAGAATAGCCAGTATTTCCCAGAGGAGATCCCGGCAACCATTCCACAGTCCCGTGCATTCCGAAATGAACCACAGCATCAGCTTGCAAATCATTTTGCAGCCACTTGTAAAAAGCAGCGTATTGAGGGTGAGGCGTCAAATCGCGATCGAACATTAAGCGCATTGGATCGCCCGAAATTCCCAGCGGCGGCTGCAAACCTATCCAAACATTCCCCAGTTGAATGCCACCGATTTGAAACTCATCGCCGTCTGTCTTAATGCCCGTACCAGTTAAAGATTTCCACTGTTTTTCGATACGACTGGTTAACAAATAGCCCAGCCATTTTTCTAAAGTTTTGACATTAACAGTCTCTTTTGTGGTACGGGCATCTTGCCCGTCACCCGTAGATTCATCCGCCTCTTTCACCCTGCGAATTAACTCCTCACCGTCAGCCGGAATTTCTCCAACCGTATAACCTGCCGCTTGAAGTTTGTGCAGGAAATTTAGCAGCGATTTCGGTACATTTAATAAAGCAGCCGTACCCGCCGCACCGTAACCGGGAGGAAACCCGTAGAGAATAATCGCAATTTTCCTTTCAGATGGCGGAGTTTGTCGCAGTTTCACCCAATTGTTAATTCTACTTGTCAGGCGTTTCGCGCGATCGGGCACGAGATAAATATCCTCACCCACCAAACCGCCCAGGGGCACTGGATCGATCGCACCATCCAACTCAGGCAAAGCATACAATACCACACTTTGCAAACCCCCAATCCCCTGACGAGTCCAAGAATGGATATCCTGAATCAGCAGAGGTGCGGACACAAAATAAGGTACATTTTTAGCAGTTAAAATGCGCTTAGCAACTTCCACCTGCCTTCCACCCTCCATCGAACCAGCAGGCCCGCCAACCAAAGGAAAGCCAATAGTAGAAACAATCGCATCAACTTCCACAGCATCTTTAGAAAGCGAAAGAGTTTCTATATTGCCTTGTTTTCGCCGCGCAGTTTCATCAGCAGTCGTCATCCAATCCCGCACCGCCACATGGCCTTCAACGCCATTGATAAAAATCGGCAAAGGCACAATTCCCGCATCTTCAAAATAGCGAATCAATTGAGGAATATAAGGCTGCTTGGTGATAACGTGCTTGCGGTAAAGCAAGATGCCCACAACAGGGGATTTTCCTCTGTCTGAAATTTGAGACCAATTGGTCTCAAATTTTGTGGAACGGGCATCTTGCCCGTTAGAAACCCGGTCTAAATTTTCAGACAAATTAGTCTCAAGTTTTGTGGAACGGGCATCTTGCTCGTTATAACCCTTTCTATCAAGATGTCTAGCCTCTTGTGTGGAACGGGCATCTTGCCCGCCCCTAGCACTTTGATTACCGAGATACCAATCCAAATATTGCCGAGGCGATTCAAAATAACCATTATAATCAGGATGCAATAAACCCATATTGGGAGTTTCCACAGGCGGCGGAATTTCTGCAACCTTCAGCCCCAAATACTTTTCGGCAATAATCCAAAACATCGAGACAACATTATCCGCCCCGCCCGCATTCCAGTAACCATAAATAATCAGCCAGTTACGCAAATCCTGGACTTTTTGCACCGGCACATATTTTAATAACTTCGGCCCAACCTTCAAAAAGCTGATGTAACCAGCCAGCTTATCTTCTTCTCGCCCGTTGCTGAACTTATCCAGAATAAACTTAACCGGCTTCGGCATTCCCTTCGGTTTGTCGCCAATTTTAAAAGCCCCAATTTGAGTAAGACTCATCAATTCCAAAGCAGACTCAAAAACCAGGCGAATCGGAATATTTTGCACCCTGTCTCGCAGCCACATTACCGCATCGTAATCAAACAGCAAACTCCCGAAAAATACATCAGCATTAGAGAGGGCGGCTGCTACAGCGTCGGGTTCGTCTACGAGGGCGCGATCGCTAAAAACCCGCACTTCCAATCCCTGACACCCAGAAACAGCCAACTCGGCAGCTTTGCGGTACAAATCAGCATTAAAAGATTCAAACCCTGCAATTAAGACAATGCGTTTCACAGCCAAACCTCGAAATATTTATTGATTGTAGCCTGTTTCAATTAGGTTATATTATATTAGATAGCATCCTCGGTGGGGGTGGGGCGGGTTTAGTAGATTTCTGGTGTTGTATTGCAGACATTGGCGAACCCGCCCCTACATTACCAATTATCAATTATCAATTCCTAATTTCCGTCGCAACTCTCATAAAATCTAAAATCTAAAATCTAAAATCTAAAATGGTTCGAGTTCCTCCCGCAATAGTTATCTTAGGTCAAAACAGCCTGCCGATCGCCAAAAAAATCTCCGCACATTTCCCCGGTTCCCAGATTTACGGTTTAATCGATCGCACTTCCAACACAGACATCAACTTTAGCAACTTCGGCGAAACATTGCGGGAATTATTTGCAACAGAAACCCCAATCATCGCCATCTGCGCCGCCGGAATTATCATCCGCACCCTCGCCCCGCTGCTGTCAGACAAACGCGCCGAACCGCCAGTTTTAGCCGTCGCCGAAGACGGAAGCGCCGTCGTACCGCTGTTGGGCGGTTTGCACGGCGTTAATGATTTGGCCAGAGAGATTGCAGCAGCCCTGGGCGTACAACCTGCAATTACCACCACCGGAGATATCCGGTTTCGCACCGCGCTGCTGAGTCCTCCCCAAGGCTATTATTTGGCGAATCCAGAGGACGCGAAGACTTTTATTTCAAATTTGCTCGCCGGGGCAAAAGTACGCCTAGAAGGGGCTGCAAGCTGGCTTTCCGAGAGCAATTTGCCGATTGCCCCCGACGCAAAATTGACGATCCGCGTCACCGAAAAAGCAATTGCGCCAACGCCCGATTGTTTGGTTTACCATCCGCAAATTGTGGCAGTTGCACTCACAAAGCTATCGAATATTGAGCCGGAAATAGCGGTTTCATTTGTCCAGCAAGTCTTGGAAAATGCAGGTTTAGCGCCAGCTTCTGTTGCGGGATTTTTTGCATTAAAAGATGAAATGGGAAATCCGGCACTTGAAGCAGTTTCACAATATTTTAAAGTCCCCGTCCGCTTTTTCAATCTCTCCGAACTTGTCGAATTAGACTCAATTGAATTCATCGAAAATAAGGCCGCACAAATTGCCCTGACAGCAGCCGGTGCAAACAGTCACTTAATCCAGTCCGATCGCCCAAACTCCGTGAATTGCGCGATCGCCCTGGCCGCCGAACCCTTTGATGCTAGGGCGATCGGAATTAGCCGCGGCAAACTGGCGATCGTCGGTACCGGGCCCGGAGGCGCGCCCTGGATGTCCCCGGAGGTTAAGGAAATTCTGCGCCAGGCCACGGATTGGGTGGGTTACAAGTTCTATCTCGACTTAGCTGGAACCCTGCGGTTCGGGCAAAAGCGGCACGATTCCGACAACCGCGAAGAGATCGATCGGGCGCGTTTTGCCCTAGATTTAGCAGCATCAGGAAAATCAGTCGCCGTGGTTTCGTCGGGAGATCCGGGTATTTTTGCGATGGCGGCGGCTGTGTTTGAGGCGATCGACTTTGATGCCAAACCCGAATGGCAAGGCATCGATATTCGGGTGGCACCGGGCATTTCAGCCATGCAGGCGGCTGCTGCTGCGATCGGAGCACCCCTCGGACACGATTTTTGCGTGATTTCCCTTTCGGATATTCTCAAGCCTTGGGAGGTCATAGAACAGCGGATTTCGGCGGCGGCTGCTGCCGATTTAGTTATGGCATTTTACAATCCCATCTCGAAACAGCGGATTTGGCAACTCCCAAGGGCGATCGATATTTTGTTGCAAAGTCGCGATCCTAAAACCCCCGTCATACTAGGGCGAAACCTCGGCCGGCCCGGTCAATCTGTGCGCGTTTGCACCCTCGGCGAATTCCAGCCGCAAGACGCCGACATGAGAACTTTAGTGATTGTCGGTTCCAGTCAAACTCGGATTATTCCCCGCAAATATGGAGATGTTTGGGTTTACACGCCGCGCAGGTACGAAAAATAAGTCCAAGTGATTTGTCAAAAACAACATTACTCTCTTTCCTCTTTCTCTGCGCCCTCTGCGCCCTCTGCGGTTAATAAAAAAAATCTCCTTCACACAACCAGCCACCAATGAACACTAAAATACCAGAAACAATAGAAACAGCTACATTTGGACTTGGTTGTTTTTGGTCTCCCGACGCGCAGTTTGGAATTATCGAAGGAGTCGTGCGAACTCGCGTCGGTTATGCGGGCGGGACTACAGCAAACCCGACTTATCATAACATAGGGAATCATATTGAAGCGGTAGAAATAGATTTCGATCGATCGCAAATTTCCTATGCAGAACTGCTAGAGATTTTCTGGAGAAGTCACAATCCCCGGCAATCTCCTAGTTGGTCTCGCCAGTACATGGATGCCGTTTTCTATCGCAGTGAATCACAAAAGCAATGTGTGGAACAAAAACTCGATCGCGAAAAAGCTAATGGCGGCAAAATTTATACATTAATTCAGCCTTTGACCCAGTTTTATTGGGCGGAGGATTACCATCAAAAATATTATTTGCGTCAGGAACCGGAACTGATGAAAGAATTCGATCGCACTCAGTTTGTTAACTCCACTGTAGCAGCAAGAGTCAACGGTTATGTCGCGGGCTTCGGCAGTTTCTCCAATCTCAAAGGGGAAATTAGAGATTTTGGTTTGTCTGCCGCCGGATGCGAGAAGTTAGAGAAAATAGTCTCCAGAATCCGACATTAAATTTTACCAAACTCTTGTGGGCTGGGCGTCCCGCCCGTCCGCAGCAATACGCACCTTACGACTAATTAGACGTGGAACAGCTTAGAGATGACATTCTCACCTTAATCAATAGTTCATTGAGTGGAACTTTTGCATCAGAATTTGACGGCAAATGACTTGTACTGCTTGCATCTACCAATATATTAACCAGTCGAACGCGCTCTTGTCGATAAAACTCGATCTCCGCATCTTCCAGCACCGATTTTTCCTCCCCGCCCAGCTTTCTAGCAATCAAAGCGGGAATGTACGACAACTGGAATTTTTCATTTAGTTTTACCAAATTTGCCTCAACTTCCCCAGTTTGCATCAAATGAATCCCTGTCAGCAACACCCGGTAAACATACAGCAGCGGTTTCACCCGGCGCGGCTGTTCTTTCTCAAACAATTTCCACTGATTGTGAGCAAAGCCGAGATAGTGGTGGCTGTGGTGCTTGGTAATGCAGTTCGAGGCGAGCTCCTTTAATTCCTCGTGTTCCTTTGTACTGTAAACTATTAGCGGCGAATACAGTTGTTCTAGCACGTAGCCGTTGCGCTTCAACAGCAACTCAAAAAATTTCTTGATGTCGTGAGTTACTAAATCGAGTTGCATTCCCTCCCGAACTTCAGAAACTTCGATTGTTTCTTCTCCAGAAATCAGTCCAATTACTTTCGGTAGCGGCAAAATGTGTACTCCCCGCAAGTCGAAGTCAGAATCTGCGGAAGGAAAGCCGTATAAGTGCGATCCGCTGACAGTCGCAAACAGCAGCGGATAAGGTTGAACGGAGATAATTGGGGCGAGATTCGAGATGTATTCTATCATTTTTTCAACATTTTATCAATGCTAATTTCAATTCCGGTTAAACAATCGCAAATACCTGTAGGGGCGGGTTTTAGCAACCATATATGTCTCAAATTAACGATCTCGTAAACCCGCCCCTTTTAGCCGATCGCCCTCCGACGCGCTTCAATCAAAAACAGGTTCGCTTTCTCGTAATTAGGACGTTCCGGTAAGGAAGTTGCAGCAAAAGCGCGATCGAACTCACCGTGCAAACTCAACCGCCAGCGATTCACCTCTTCCCAGGATATTTCTTGGTTGCGGATAGATAAAAGTTGCGATCGATAATCCTGCACGCGAACAGGTACAAACCCCTCCTTGAGCACCGTAATTCCTGACAGCAACAAGCGAATTAAGTGCATCGCGTGCTTCCAACGAATTTCCCCGGTATTGCGGAGGTCTTGCTCCATTTTTTTAAATTGAGACAAAACGTAGCTATTGTAAGTTTGATAAACCAATTGAGAAAGAAAGATTTCCCTAATTTCGAGCAATTCTTGTGCTACAGGATAAATAGTTTCTACTAAAGGGGTGTACAAACATTCTAGCACATTTGGATTAGCTTTTAGTGCCAAAACTAAAAACTTTTGCAGTTCCCAATAGCATTCCTGATTTTCCTTGTTTTCCAATTGTTCTGGAATGCCGTAAAGCGACCAATGAAGTATTGCCGGCGGCAGGTAAATCCCGCGTCTGTCTGTATCGGATTGCTCGTTATCAAGACCGTAGGCTCTCGAACCAACAATGCAGCGGTAAATTACAGAATCATAGAGGTTGTATTCTGCAAGAAAATCTCCTCCTGACTGCAATCCTTCGCTCTGAAACTGCTTGCGGATGCTGAGTTCGTGCCGCCGCAGACTAACTTGCGTTCCGTCTGGGAGTTGGACTAAATATGCGTGGGAATTGTCGGTAGGCGATTGAACGATGACGCCTACTAATCCCGGTTTCCAAGATTGGTCGCTGGCGGGGTTTTTGACCTCGATTTTGGTGACAATTTGGGTTCCTGCGGGTATGATTAAGTTGAAATTTTGGGAAATATTGGCATTTGCCATGAGGGAACCTCCTGCGGGGCACGAGTTACGATATTAGTGTAGTGTATTTGTAATACAAAACTCAATCGAGAATTTATAGCAATTCGGAAAAGGACAGCTACATACAGAATTCTGTTTAGCGAAAAAGCAAAAAGTTCTCTAATTTTATCGCTGCTTAATTTTTCGCTTTAGCTTATACCCCCTTTTCACTTTCATGTTGTGCAGGAAGTGCTACACGCCCATGAAAGTCATGATAACGATGTGAAAAGTCTTCTAAATATGGACTTTCAAGCACAGCACGTCGTTTAGCAAAATTATTATTTATTTGATGGTATAAGAAATCAGCATCTATCGCAAAAATTTTTTTAAAATCTACTGTTAATTCTGGTATGCCTTCCTGAGATGATTCACGTTCTAGAGGTATTTTTTCCAAAAAATGGTATTGCTGATAACGATTAGATTTAACTAAATTCCAATCTGCTGAATTTAGCTGAACTGTTTTGTTGGAGCGAATTTCTTGAGCTGTATATACTTGACAAAAAAGTATAGAGTTTAATAACTTATTAGGTTTATCTCGATTTTGCCTAGCGCTATAGTCCCAATCTAAATCACAGTTTTGAGTAACAATAATTGCATAAGGATGAACAATAGGTTTAAACTGAATTTGCTCGAGGTACTGAATTTGATCGAGGTTTGGAGAAGATTCACTTGGAACTGGTTTAATCTGTATAAGTCCAGTCAGAATTTCCCCTTGTCTAAGAGCCTCTTTGTCATTCGAGGCTCTGTAAATCCAAGGTTTACGCATGGTTAGCTACTCAAAATCTAGGACTAAAGGTGGTCTGACTTCGCTAGGTAATACGCTACCAGTAAGTAATTCTAATTCTTGAGGTAAGGTAGTTTGTTCTAAATCAGACCGACAGTCACTATAATATTCCACCATTTGTTCAAGCACGTCAGATGCTTCTTGCAATCCTTCTGGAGTCTTAGCAAAAAGCAGATTGAGTAGCGTTAAGCACTTAACCCAAGCGATCGTGTTTTGATTGAATTGACCAAACCATTCACCACTAATAGGTGGTTCGATGGAAACTTCGATTTTTAAGCTAGGAGTAGCAGATGCTAAAGTGTGCCGATACTGCGTCTGAGCAGGAGTGGGTAAAACTTCATACCTTTGTCCAATTATATTTTTGCTTTGAGTACCACCAGTTGTTACGTGCATAGGATTATATTGGTTGAGGTCGCATTGCTCTGTGCAACTCTTCCGTGATACCCCAGCGGAAGAGATTTCTGGCTGTATGGTTGTAGTTATCGAGTATTTTCCAGGCATTTTCACTCCTTTCTACTTTATCCTCAGTAAAAAAATCAGTATCTAATAAATAAGCTGTTTCATCTATACCTCTTTCTGTGTCCCTAACGTTAACAAGTCCATGATTAAAATTAACTTGACCGAATTCTGTTTTTAGCTGTAAATTTTTAACAAAGTTTTGAATTGAATCTGCTACTTCTGGTGTATACAGTTCAGAAGCAATATGTTGCGGTATTAATTTATGCCACTCTTTGTCTTTGAGATTTAGTTTTGACCTAATAATTAAATCACGATATCTTAGTCCTGTTCGTGAATAAAAAGAGGGATTATATATTTTTTCAAAAAGTTCTACAGCGCGTTTAAATTTATCAATAAAATTTTCATATCTTTCATACTTTGTCGTAGCAAGCGTTATAGAGTTTTTGTCTAAAGATATCTGGCAACTCAAGTCTTCTGACTTAAATTGATAAGTCAAGTCAATTGAAGTCAAGTCACTGGTAAAATTTGAGCTGAATTGGGTTAAAAGATTAGATAGCTCAACCGGGATCTGCAAATTTCTAGAAGTTTCAAAAATTGGGTATTCAAACCTTATACTATCTTGAAAGTCTACAGGCTGTTGGCTGGCAATTTTCAGGATAGTTGGAAATCTAAGTTGAGCAATCACCTCAATTAGGGGGCTGTCCTCATAAATTACTCTTTCATAGTTTGGGATCTTCATTTTTTCAAAGTATCTATTACCAATTTGAAGAGCGTCTATTACTCTAGCTTAACTTACTTCCCAACAGAATTACATTCAGGATAGATGCCATCGCCTTTTCCGAATCAAATTTTACAACTTAAAAATATGGGCAATACAGGATTTGAACCTGTGACCCCTTCCGTGTGAAGGAAGTGCGCTACCACTGTGCTAATTGCCCGCAGATAATTACCATACCATACCAAGTCCAAATTTGCAACTAAATTTTTCCTAAAAAATCAGCCGCTTGTTTCCGAGTTAAACTCGACACAATGCCAAGAATACAGGCATTTGTCGAGTCTGGCATCAGTTAACCTCCCACCAACCCGCCGAGGGGCCGACAAACCGCACTACAATCCACCAAGCAACCAAAAGACTAATCCCGATCCAGCTTCCGCGACTTGTCCACTTCACAAAATCTTCGCTTTGGGTTTTCGTGATTGGCAGCCAGGGAACGATGCGCTCTTCTTTACCGTATTCGTCGCCGATCGACTCTTTGCGACGCTTAGCTTCACCCATAATCTTTGTCTACTAAATTAGATTTCAACTGGATACCTAACCAAATTATACGCCAACAGGTCATCTCAAGCCTGCGTCAGCCAAGTCGTATCCAAATAATCAATCCTCGCAAAAGGACTCAAAGCCGCTAAAACCTGCTGTCCGTAACTGCGGTGAATCACCCTGCTGTCGAAAATCGCCACAACTCCTTGACGTTCTCGCACAGGCGCGATCGCCCGTTGCAACTCATTCAGCGCCGCCGGCAGCAAATACAACCGAAACCAATCCTTGCGCCGTTCTTTATAATAAGCCACACGCGCCGTCACCAAAGGATTCTCCAAAGAAGGCAATGGCAAAGTTGCGATCGCCAGCAAGTGAGGCGCCCTCAATTCCCCCTGATGTTCCCGCCAAAACTCCCACCCAGTCACCAAAATCGCATTCTCGCCCACATCAGTCTTTTCTACCTGCACCCGAGAACCGAACTCAGAAGCCAAAATCGCCGCCAGCCGAGCCTTCAGCGGTACATCACCAACAATCAGCACCGTTAAACCCGCCACCGAGGCGCTCATCAACAGCAAAGTCCGAATTTCTTCAATTAAAACACCCTGAAATTCCGGCGTATTTGGCAGCGGTAGCCAGTTGGGAATGTACAGTTGAATTAATTCGCTTTGTCGATCGGGCGAAAACTTAACGCTCGTCAATTCTGGCAGTCCCAGCATTTGCCGGAAGATCGGAGCCTTCGGTTCCACATCCACCGCCCCCCCAATCAACACCACAGGCTGACAATCCCAAATTCTGCTCAAAACCTCAGCCACCTGAACCGGCGCGCAGAACAGAGAAAATGAGCCAGCCTCCCGATTAATTTCCGCCCACCGCAGTTTTCCGTTTCCTTCCCACCGCTGCCAAAAATTGCTCCAAGCAGCCGGAATTAGGGAGTTTGGCTCGATCCTTTCAAACAGCCCCTCCAATATATTTTGCTCTGCGGTTTCCAGCAAATAGCACTCCTCTGGTTTCGCCGGATGCTGAAAGAAAGCCCGCGTTAGCAGTACCCGCCCTTGGAGGATTGCATCGGCTTCCAAAGGCTGAGATTGCATTAAATCATTCCAATCAGCCGGTTGGAAACCTGCCGTCAATTGCTGGCGCGTCCAAACTTCCAAGTCATCCACACCGTCGATAATTGTCGGAATATTGCTCGGAAGTGGCGAATTCGCCGCCAAGCGAGCCGCCAGCCAAGACTGCGGATCTGCTAGCATCAATCCTCGTCCACTGGCATTATCGGAATAAGTCTCGATCGACTTATCAGTTTGCAGCCACTCTTGCAAACGCGGAATTTCCACTCCTCTCAAATGCTCGATCACCCGTGTCGGCGCCACTAAAATCACAGGTTCCGGCCACATCAAAACCGGCATCAAATAGCTGACTCGATACCGCTGTCGGTAAGCTCCAGCGGGAAGCCCCGTTTGGATCAGAGCGCTGCGCCCCAAGCGCAAAGCCCGCGCCACGAGCCGCGCCATCGTTAAATGGTGGGGCCAGTGCGGCTCGGAGTTCGATCGCAGGAAGCGGAGCAATGAGTTGTGGACTTCTACCTCAATCAATCGATTGTACAGTTAACATTCCTCAATCAACATAATCAAAACTGGCCAGAAAATCAACTACTTTTTGACCGATAGGCAAACTGAATTTATTCTCCTGATGAGTTGCACCTCCCTTCCCAAAATTCCCGTGAGAATTCACCATCAAACTCTCCTGTCCCGAACTAATTAAAATAGTTTGGGTAGGTGACTCAAAAAACTTTGTTGGCTGACTCACCCGTGATATATTAGAGACCAAATTTATCAACTCATTTAACTGATCTGTAGCTGTACTCAATGCTTTACGCAACTGCAATATTCGTTTTTCATCCAAATTTTGAGTTGCGATATTTTTGCCGATAATCATAATATTTCTCTGAGTTTGTACAGCATCCTTAAAAGGAAGAATCGCTAATAAAGCTGCTGGCAATAAATGCTCATCGCTCTCAAATCTAAAAGTTAGAGTTGTGCGGCGGTAGCCGACTTCAATATTAGGAGGAAAATTCATTGCCCGGTAATGGCGAGCTATTTCGCTGTAAGCTGTTGCTAAAGTGCTGTTTGCTGAGTAGTCTAAAAGTGCGTCAACCACAATTTGCACTAACCCAGGCGTGTGATTTAAAAATTTTCTCGATTCTGACGGCGAATTAAATTGTTGAATCTGAGTGCGATCGCCTGCAGGGCTGAGGTCAACCCACTGGCAAGTAATATCATCTGCAATGATACCACACCGAGGAACCAAATACAGTTTTGCTCCTGTTAAAGTTGCTCCTCTCAAATCAGCGCCCACCCAATCTGCATTAATCAAATTTGTTTCTGTCAAATCAGCGTGAACGAAATTAGCACTTGCTAAATTAGTATTTCTTAAATCTGCTCCGTTAAGGTTAGCTCCGCTCAATTTAGCAAAGCTCAGATCGGCGCCATTGAGGTTAGCTCCCGTCAAATCAGCCCATTTGAGGTTAGCTCCGCTCAAATTGGCACTGCTGAGATTCACCTGTTGCAAAGAAGCTTGTCTCATATCGGCATTGCTCAAATTGACGCCGGTAAGTTCTGCTTTCGTCAAATCCGCGCCGTGCAAGTTAGCTTCTTGAAAGTTAGCTGAAGCAGCCGAAGCACCTCTGAGATTTGCACCGGAAAGATTAGCACCGCACAGGTTAGCTTCCGTCAGTTTTACCTCTCTTAAATCTGCTTCAGTCAGGTTTGCACCGCTGAAGTTAGCTTTGCTGAGTTCGCAGCGCACTAATTCGCTTCTAATCAGGGATGCTCGGATTAATTGAGCTGCACTTAAATCGGCTCTCACTAAGTTTGCTACGTTGAGAGTAGCCCCGTTTAAGATTGCCCGCGAGAGGTTGGTACTGCTGAGTCTAGCCACATTCAGGTTAGCTTCGCTCAAGTTAGCTTCGCTCAAGTTAGCGCCGCTGAGGTTGGTGACAAATAAGCTAGCCCGCCTTAAAATTGATTGGCTGAGGTTGATGCGGCTGAGATTAGCTTCATTCAGGTTGATTTCTGTGAAATCTCTGTCGCCTTCTGTGTATCTCTTGACGAGTGCAAATCGTTTGAGCAGTTCTTCAGCTTCCATTTTTTTTACTTGAATGAAATGGCAATTGGCTAACTTTTATATGGCATGAATAGAAATGATATCAAATTAATTTATAGTATTTACTCACCGAGCTGATAAAAGCTTTTGACAAACTCAATGACCGTATTTAGCGGCGGGGTGGTAAATCTTTGGGCTTTAATTGCAGGACTGATAGAGGTTTTGTTGACTCCGGGCAAATTTGTCAAGTTTCTGCCAAAATCTGGGTGATAGTGAATCATCAAAGTTTCGGCGCTGGAGTTAGCCAGTACAGTTTGGGTAGGCGATTGGAAAAAACTTGACATCGGTTCGCGATCGAGGCGAATCGGCTGAATTTTCATTTCCCCTATTTTTCTCATTGTTTTGGTCAGGGCTACGTTTAATTGCACTACCATATTTGAGACTCGGACGCCCAGGTTATTACCATTTTGGGGTTGAATCATCTTGATGAGAGTAATCAAGTTTTTCTGAGTAAATGCTGCATCACTAAAGGGAATAATCGCAACGAAAGCTGTGGGAAATAGTTGATCGTCCTGCTCTATTTTAAATGATATGATTGTGCGTCTGGAATTAACTTCGATACTGGGAGGATGGCTCAAAGCAGGGTATTGACGGGCTATTTGGCGGTAGGTAGCTGCAAGGACAAAGTTAGCATCCGGGTCGAGGGGTCGATCGACAATAATTTGAACTGTCGGCGGTGTAGCATTGAAAAACCGTTGAGATTCTTCTGGGGTAAAGCGCTGAATGTGGCTGCGATCGCCGTTAGGACTGAGGTCAACCCAATCGCAGGTAATGTCATCTGCTTTCACATCAAACCTAGACACCGCGTAAATTTTTGCCCCCGTCAGGGCCGCCCCCGTCAAATCGGCGCCCACCCAATCAGCGTGAATCAAATTAGCTTGAGTCAAATCCGCGTGTACCAGAGTAGCGTTCAACAGATTGACATTGCTCAAATTTGCCCCGTACAAGTTGGCCCCGCTCAATCTCGCTTCATCGAGGTCAGCGCCGGTCAGGTTCGCCCCGCTGAGGTCAGCCCACCGGAGATTAGCGCCTCGCAAGTCAGCGCCGCTGAGGTTGGCCTGAGACAGATTAGCTTGTCTGAGTTCGGCATTGCAGAGGTTGACTCCTCGCAAGTCTGCCCTGCTGAGGTCGGCTCTGTGCAAGTTGGCCCGTTCCAAGTTGGCCGCTGTTAGGGAAGCGCCTCTAAGGTGAGCCCCGCTGAGGTCGGCTTGCTCTAGATTGGCTTCTCTGAGGGTTGCTTCTCTCAAATCTGCTTCGCTGAGGTTTGCCCCGCTCAAGTTTGCACTGCTGAGGTTTGCTCGGATCAGTTCGGATCTGATCATTGTAGCTTCGACGAGTTGGGCTTCGCTGAGGTCGGCTCGAATCAAGTTAGCCACGTTGAGGATAGCGCCGCTGAGGTTGGCTTTGTGGAGATTAGCACCGCTGAGTCTGGCAACATTGAGTTTGGCTTTTCTCATGTTGGCGTTTGACAGATTGGTGCCGCTCATGTTGGTGAGGCTCAAGATTGCCTCACTGAAATTAGCCCCGCTGAGATCGATCCTGCTGAGATTTGCCTCGCAAAGGAGGATGGCAGTAAAGTCTCTTTCTCCTGCTACATATTTGGTGATGAGTTCTTCGGCATCCATGCTTTTCAATTTCCCTGATGTGTTAGCTAGAACAAAGCTTTGTTGTGCCAACCTTTAAACTAGAATAAGCATTTTCTGTAACTTGATGCAATATGCTTAAACATCTATATTGTGGAAGCCTTTTATAAAATCCAAAATGCTACTGATATTAGTTTGAGCCAATTTTGTGCTTTCGGCTAACTTACCAGAGGTTGAGTTACTTGGGTCGTATTTTTTAATCAGGCGCTTGCCGAAGGCTGGGTGGTGATATACGCTGAGTCTTTGGTCGCGGGAATTAATTAAGAGCATCTGTGTAGGAATTTGAAAAAAATTGATGCTTTCGCCGATTTTGGGAAAAGAACTGGAAATTTTGATTTGGTCTACTTTGCTGATAGCTTGGTTGAGAGCTTTGCTGCATAACTGGACGTGTTTAGATTCTTTGACGTTAAGTTTGCCTGCATCGTGGGATTGAATCATTTTCATCAAAGCTATTAGGTTTTTTTGAGTTATGGCAGCGTCGTTAAAAGGAATGATGGCAACGTAAGCGGTGGCAAATAATTTATCGTCGCTGTCCATTTTAAACGCGAGTACGGTGCGCCTGGAGCTGACTTCGATCGTGGGAGGCTGACTTAAACTCGGGTATTGTTGGGCAATTTGGTAATAAGTTGCAGCTAGTGCAAAATGAGCGCCTTGGTCTAAGGGCGAGTCAATCACGATCCGAACTGTGGGCAAGGTTTCGTGAAAAAATTCGTGGGTTCCTCCCGATTTCAACCAGTAAATTTGGCTGTGGTCGCCGTTGGGGCTGAGATCGACCCACTTGCAGGTCATGCCTTCGGTTTTGATGCCCAGCCGCGAAACTGCGTGGAGTTTGGCTCCGGTTAAGGTGGCTCCGGTTAAGTCGGCTCCAATCCAGTCGGCGCGGATCAGATAGGCATTTGACAGGTCGGCGTGAACTAAGCTGGCATTCAGCAAGTTGGCGTGGCAGAGGTCGGCTCGGCTGAGGTCGGCACCGCTCAATTTGGCTTCGCTGAGGTCGGCCCAGCGAAGATTGCAGCCGCTGAGGATGGCCCAGCGCAAATTGACGCCGCTGAGGTCGGCGCCGCTGAGTACGGCTTGAGTGAGGTTGGCTTGTCTCAGTTCTGTGCCTCGCAAGTCGGCGCCGCTGAGGTCGGCTCGGCTGAGGTCGGCTCCTTGCAGGTTGGCTTGTTCGAGGTTGGCTTCTGTCAAGCACGCGCCGCTGAGGTGAGCGCCTCGAAGGTTGGCTTGAGCGAGGTTGGCTCCTCGAAGGGTGGCTTCGGTGAGGGTGGCGCCGCTGAGGTTGGCTCCGCTGAGGTTGGCTCCGCTGAGCTCGGCTCGAATGAGCTCGGCTCTGATCAGTTTGGCCCCTGTGAGTGTGGCTTTTTTGAGGTCAACTCGCACTAGGTAAGCGACGTTGAGGTCGGCGTCGGTGAGGTCGGCGCCGCCTAGATGGGCGCCGCTGAGTCTGGCGATGTTGAGTTTGGCACCTGTGAGGTTGGTTTTGCTGAGGTTGGCTCCGCTCAGGTTTGCTACACTCAGATTCGCACCCTTGAGGTTGGCTCCGCTCAAGTTGACGCCGCTGAGGTTGGCCTCAGTCAGGTTGATTCCGGCAAAGTTTCTTTCTCCGGCGGCATATTTTTTCAGGAGTTCCTCGACTGTCATGGGGGCGGCACCGTATCAAATATCCCCATTTTATTGCTATGAATATCGGTATTGTAGGACTGGGTTTAATTGGCGGCTCGATCGGGCTGGATTTGCGATCGCGCGGGTTTAATGTTTTTGGGGTTTCGAGTCGGCAGCAGACTTGCGATCGGGCGCAAGCTCGCGGTGTTGTCAATGAAGCCAGCATAAACCTGTCTCTGATGGCAGCAGCCGATGTGGTTTTTATTTGCACGCCGCTGGGGTCGATCGAGCCGATCGTCCGAGAGTTGGTGCCCTATCTTTCCCCTGATACCATTGTAACCGATGTCGGTTCCGTAAAAACACCCATAGTACAGGCTGTGTCTTCTCTGTGGCCGAATTTTGTGGGGGGACACCCGATGGCGGGGACTGCTGAAAGCGGGATTGAGGCGGCGGTAAAGGATTTGTTTGTGGGCCGGCCTTACGTGGTGACGCCGCAGGCTCAGACGCCGGCGCTTGCGGTGGATAAGGTTGAGGAAATTGCGCGGTTGCTGGGTGCGTCGGTTTACCGGTGCGGCCCGATCGAGCACGATCGAGCTGTGGCTTGGATTTCTCATTTGCCACTCATGGCGAGCGCGACGCTGGTTGCGGCCTGCGATCGAGAGGGCGATCGGGATATTGTTAATTTAGCCCAACATTTGGCGAGTTCGGGTTTTCGGGACACGAGCCGGGTGGGCGGCGGCAATCCCGAGCTGGGAGTGATGGTGGCAAAGTACAATCGAGAGGAATTATTGCGATCGCTCTCTATTTACCGCGACAGTCTCGACGAGTTCATCAGCGATATCGCAGCCGAAAATTGGCAAGCTCTCGAAGACAAGCTGAAGCTGACTCAACAAGCGAGACAGAATTACAACTTATGAGCCAAAAATTACTTAAAACTGTCCCCGTCTCGATTATGATTTGTGGACGCCTATATATTCAGTTTTAATGTACACTTATTCTCGGATCAAGCGATTTTTACTGGGTGAATCTCTTCCCACTAGCGCATCTATTCATGAACGGCTGAGCAACGCTACTGGACTAGCTGTTCTTGCTTCCGATGCACTTTCGTCTGTTGCCTACGCTACTCAAGAAACTCTGCTCGTGCTGTTACTAGCCGGGAGTAGTAGTTTGAGTTTATCGCTGCCTATTTCGGGAATTATTATTTTACTGTTGGCGATCGTGGCGCTGTCTTACCGACAGACAATTAAAGCGTACCCCAACGGCGGTGGCGCTTACATTGTAGCGCGAGAAAACTTGGGTATTTATCCTGGTTTAATCGCAGCCGCTTCCCTGATGATTGATTACATCCTCACCGTAACAGTGAGTATTTCGGCTGGGGTGGCAGCCTTGACTTCAGCAGTTCCCTCGCTGCACCCATACACAGTCGAACTGTGCTTATTTTTTATTGTCCTAATCATGTTTGCCAATCTCAGGGGATTGCGGGAATCTGGCAATATATTTATGGTTCCCACCTATGGGTTTCTCGTTGGGATTTTTATTTGGATTGGCTGCGGTTTATTCCCACAGGCAACAGGTCATGTTTTTCCGACATTACAAAATATTCCAGCTAAGGAACCTTTGGGATTATTTCTGCTGGCGCGCGCTTTTGCGGCGGGCTGTACTGCCCTGACAGGAGTTGAAGCCATATCAGACGGGGAGTTGGCTTTTAAGCCTCCTGAATGGAAAAATGCGCGCCTGACTTTGAGCTAGATGGGGGGAATTCTGGGAGCGATGTTTTTGGGGATTAGTTACTTGGCTCATATTTATCCAGTGATTCCTACAGAACATGAAACCCTCCTTTCTGTGTTGGGAAAACAGATTTTTGGTGTCGGTATATTTTATTACTATTTGCAGAGCGCAACTCTGTTAATTTTGCTGTTGGCTGGGAATACGAGTTATGCGGATTTTCCGCGACTTTGTTATTTTTTGGCGCGGGACGGGTTCTTGCCCAGGCAGTTGTCGCTGTTGGGCGATCGCCTGGTTTATTCTAATGGCATTAATCTGCTAAGCTTCGGCGCTGCTCTTTTAATTATCATTTTTCGAGGCAATACGAGCGCGGTGCTTCCCCTGTATGCGGTTGGAGTTTTCACTTCTTTTACTCTCTCCCAATCGGGAATGGTAATTCACTGGTTTAAGGAACGAGGTAAAGGTTGGCAAGTTAGTGCTGTGATGAACGGTATTGGTGCAGTGGCAACAACGGCAGTTTTGGCTGTAATTCTCGCTACAAAATTCCTTTTGGGAGCTTGGGTTGTCGTAGTAACTATTCCGATCGTAGTTAGTCTATTTTTAGCTATTCACCGACACTATCGGTATGTCGCGGCTCGCTTGAGCATTCAGGGAATAGAACCGAGGTCTTATCTTCGCAGACCTAGAGTTAAGACGGTGACACATCCGGCAGTGGTGTTAGTCGGGCAGTTGCACCGGGGAACTTTCGAGGCCCTTGATTACGCTCGTTTAATCGCTGATGAAGTTGTGGCAGTTCACGTGGATATTGGTTTGACCGATCGAGCAAAATTACAATTAGCTTGGAAAGATTTGCAGTCAGACATTCCTTTGGAAATTCGGGAATCGCCTTACCGTTCTGTTGGTGAGGCTTTGACTCACTTTTTGACTTTGTTTGAAGAGCAGCGACCGGGAGTATACTTAACGCTGATCATTCCGGCTTTTGTGACGCGAAATTGGTGGGAGGGACTGCTGCACAATCAAACTGCTTTCTTTTTGAAAGCGGCTTTGCGGGCTAAAAAAAGTCGGGTTGTAACAACGGTTAGATATTTTCTTTAAGGATCGCGAATTAAATAACTTACAATTTTAATTGTTATTGTGGGATGGGCGTCTCGCCCGTCCAAAAAGGACGGGCGAGACGCCCATCCCACTTTCAAGAGTGGAAGTTATTTAATTCTCATTCCTAAGTGGGGATGGGCAACCACGGGGGATTGCCCCTACTTCCTCGCAATAAAAATTGGAAGGCGGTCGGACGCGCTGGCCCAAAAAACCCGGTTTCTTCGCAAAATCTTTGGTTTGGATGTTATTTTTATAGGCAGAAACCGGGTTTCTGACACCGCTTGGTAAATCATATATATTTATTAAAAATTAAATGAAAGGGTTGACATATGACAAATGATATGTTAAAAATTTAGTAATTAGAAAAGTTGCCTTTCAACTTATCTTCAAAAAGATTGCGGCTGCTGAACCCAAGTCTTTTGTTCCCTAAAAAATCTCTTCAACTCTTGGGGGTTGCTATGCAATCCGCAACAGACTATTTATGCAGCAGCCAAAAAACTTGAACAGGCTTTTGCGAGCTTTGTCTCGGCAAGGTCTTGATGTTAGCTACGACGATAAAGTCTACTCGATTTGTCTCAATAGTTCTCTGAAAGAACAGTGGCAAGATGCCGATGCCCCAACAGCAGAAGTTTTGCTCCCAGAGGATTTTCCGGTGGAAGCAAAGGCGCTCAAACAGTTAGCAAATTTGGCGAATGTTCGACACCCTCAAGGTGGTTGCGTTTGTCGCGCTTGCGCTACTCCAGATTTCCATCCGGGGGATTCGGGGGTGGCGATCGGCTCTATTGTAGAAACAGCAGGAATGGTGATTCCGGCGGCTACCGGTTCCGATATTAACTGCGGGATGCGGTTACACGTTGCGGATTTGTCGATCGAACAATTCCTCAGTCAGCGCGATCGATTTGTAGAATTGCTCAAAGGCGATTATTTTTTCGGTACTCGCGATGTCAGCATGACTGCAAAAACTGCTGGCGCGATGTTCCAACACGGGATTCCCGGATGGCTGGATGGTATGCTGGACAAGGCAACCGGCAGCGCGGCTAATTCGGATTTCGAGCAGTTGGCGACAGAGTGCAATCGCACTTTCCTTGGCGGTTCCATGAATGGCGATGTCAAATGGGCTCCTGAAGAATTAGTCCCAAATGACGGCTTAGTCAGGGATGGCGGCTTAGCTACCATCGGCGGCGGCAATCACTTTGTCGAAATTCAAGTGGTTGAGGAAGTTGTCGATCGAGCTACGGCTTATACTTGGGGTGTTCGATCGGGACAAATCGCTTTCATGATTCATTCCGGTTCGCGGAATGTCGGCAAATACATCGGCGGAATGTGGCGCGATCGAGCTTGCGAAGCCTGGCCGAAAACTCTGAAACATCCTGAATCCCGGCTTTTTCCGCTGTCTGTCGCAGCCAATCCCGAACTTGTGAGCAGCTACCTGCAAGCGGAAGCAACAGCCGCTAACTACGGTTTTATCAACCGTTTGCTGCTAGCAGAACTTCTGCGGTTGCGTTTGCGACAAGTTTTCGGCGATGTGGAAGCTCCCTTAGTTTACGATTTGCCTCACAATATCACTTTAGGTGAAGGTGCCGGCTGGGTGACTCGCAAAGGCGCTTGTCCCGCACATTTGGGCCAGCCTGTAATTGTACCGGGTTCGATGGGCGCGCCGTCTTATTTGCTGGTTGGTTCGGGGAACGATCGATTTTTGCGATCGGCCTCTCACGGTGCAGGAAGGGCGCGATCGCGCTTCGATATGAGTCGCAAAGGTGCTGACAAAACTGACTCCGCTTTGGGATTAACGGGCGTAGATTGCATTACCTTACGCGAAGAACGCAGAATCGAAGAAGCACCGGCAGCTTACAAGCCAATTCAACCAGTAATTGACGTTCAGGTTGAGGCGCAAATAGTGGGTGTAGTCGCTAAAATGAAGCCAGTGTTAACGTTTAAAGCCTAGCCTGGGGCTATTTCTCCGTTTTCAATAACTGGTGTCTAAACCAGGCGAAAAGCCCGTTCTAAAAGACAATTTCTTAGTTGTGGAACGGGCATCTTGCCCGTTCGGAACAGGCAAAAAGCCCGTTCTAAAAGACAATTTCTTAGTTGTGGAACGGGCATCTTGCCCGTTCGGAACAGGCAAAAAGCCCGTT
>NZ_JAUBOV010000068.1:0-2880 GCF_036700405.1 Microcoleus sp. T3_D1 | reverse complement strand
CTAAAAGACAATTTCTTAGTTGTGGAACGGGCATCTTGCCCGTTCGGAACAGGCGAAAAGCCCGTTCTAAAAGACTATTTCTTAGTTGTGGAACGGGCATCTTGCCCGTTCGGAACAGGCAAAAAGCCCGTTCTAAAAGACAATTTCATAGTTGTGGAACGGGCATCTTGCCCGTTCGGAACAGGCAAAAAGCCCGTTCTAAAAGACAATTTCATAGTTGTGGAACGGGCATCTTGCCCGTTTCTAAAGCTGTGAGAGTAGTGCAAAATCTAAAAATTGCCCAATTACCCCCAATCCTCAATTGTCACCAAATTCATCAAAACCTGTCCATCCCCTAAAGCGGCTGCTGAAGTACGGGCGCCGCTACCGCCTGAAAGCTTGGCTGGCCAGTATCTGTTCGCTACTGAATAAATTCTTTGATTTAGCCCCGCCAGCATTAATCGGTATTGCCGTTGATGTGGTGGTGAAACAGCAAGATTCTATCCTCGCTCAGTGGGGCATAAAAGATGTTTTTTGGCAACTGGCTCTTATTACTCTTTTGAGCGCGATTATTTGGACGTTGGAATCTGTTTTTGAATATGCCTATGATTATTTGTGGCGCAATTTGGCTCAGGATATTGAACACGATTTGCGTCTGGAAGCTTACAGCCATTTGCAGGAATTAGAATTAGCTTATTTTGAAGAACGCAGCACGGGCGGTTTGATTTCTATTCTCAATGATGATATCAATCAACTCGAACGTTTTTTGGACGACGGCGCTAATGAAGTAATTCAGGTAATTACAACGGTTGTTGTGATTGGTGCGGCTTTTTTTGCTGCTTCTCCTGGTGTTGCTGGGCTGTCAATGCTGCCCATACCTTTTATTATTTGGGGTTCGATCGCCTTTCAAAACCGCCTCGCTCCTCTCTATGCTGATGTGCGGGAAAAGGTGAGTTTTCTGAACGGGCAACTGTCGAATAATTTGATGGGAATTACTACTATTAAAAGTTTTACTTCCGAAGATTATGAAATTCAGCGCATCGAAGCACAAAGCCAAGCTTACCGCGAAAGCAACCGACGGGCGATCGTACTTTCGGCCGCTTTTATTCCGCTGATTCGGGTTGTGATTTTCTTGGGGTTTATTGCAACACTATTTCTGGGCGGTTTGGAGGTTGTGGCGGGCCGGTTGTCTGTGGGAACTTACAGCGTTTTGGTGTTTTTGACCCAGCGGTTGCTGTGGCCGCTGACTCGCCTGGGAGATACTCTGGATCAATACCAGCGCGCTATGGCTTCGACTAATCGGGTGATGAATTTGTTGGATACTCCGATCGCAATTCGCACGGGTGATATTCGGCGGCCGGTTAGTTCGATTAAGGGTGAGTTGGAATTTAAAAATGTTACCTTTTCTTATAATCAAAGAAAACCGATTTTGCAGTATTTTTCCTTGACTCTGCCGGCGGGGAAAACTACTGCGATTGTTGGGGCTACTGGTTCGGGCAAAAGTACGCTGGTGAAGCTAATTTTGAGGCTGTACGAGGTACAGTACGGCAATATTTATCTCGACGGTATAGAATTAAATAACCTGAATTTAAAAGATTTGCGGAGAGCGATCGGATTGGTGAGTCAAGATGTGTTTTTGTTTCACGGTACGGTGGCTGAAAATATTGCTTATGGCAGTTTTGAGGCCAGCAATCGAGAGATAGTAAATGCTGCGAAAATTGCAGAAGCGCACGAGTTTATCGCCCAATTGCCGGACGGTTACAACACTATTGTAGGGGAACGCGGTCAAAAATTGTCGGGGGGACAGCGGCAGCGAATTGCAATTGCGAGGGCTGTTTTGAAGAATCCGCCGATTTTGATTCTTGACGAAGCTACTTCAGCGGTGGATAACGAGACTGAGGCGGCAATTCAGCGATCGCTCGAACGAATTACCAAGAATCGCACTACAATTGCGATCGCCCACCGTCTTTCTACTGTCCGCAATGCCGATTGCATTTGTGTCATGGATGAGGGGATAGTGGTAGAATCGGGGCAGCACGAACAACTGATCGAACAGGACGGAATTTATGCGGCGCTCTGGCGCGTGCAATCTGGTATAAGATAGAAACGCAGCGGTTTTGGGTAATTGGGAATTGCTCATGGGGAATTGGTAATATCATGTCTGGTAGCATCATAAGTATATGGGCGGGGCGGGTTTATGAGATAATTAGTTTGACAGGTAGATTGTTGGTAAAACCCGCCCCTACGAGAGCGAAAATTATCCGATCGCGAATCAACCAGACCAGATATAGTTGGTAATTTGACTCCTAACTAATGACAACTGCCAACTGCCAACTGCCAACTGACAACTGACTGTAAAATATTAGTTTATACAAACAAGAAGAGAAAATGTTTTTATTTGATAGCCCTGAGTCCAAACCCAACGAAAATAGCTGGAGCCGCAAGTTAGATAAATTTGTGAAAGCTAATCAAAATGAATTGGCTGCTTTGGCTTGGGGGCTATTTTTGGAAAGGGGAGAGGAAAGCGAGGAAATTTTGGCAATTGATATTGCAGAAACTGCGCGTTTTGTGTATTGTAAGAAAGAGGCGGTTGAAGAGTTGAACCGTCAAGTTAAAAGTCATATTCAGGAAGTTGTAGGTGTGTTGAATGCTCACAAGCCTGAGAAGGAAGTGGCGATTTTGGCGATCGGTGAAGGTCAAATTAAGTTGATTCTTTTTGAACCTAAGCCTGAACCTCCTGTTTGTTTTGAGGAAGCGGCAACAGATGTTGATACATTGTTGGCTAAGCTGGAACAGCAGATGGTTGAATGTATGAAATAGCAGTTATGGATCGCGAATTAAATAACTTACAATTTTAATTGTTATTGTGGGATGGGCGTCCCGCCCGTCCAAAAAGGACGG